>JAZSCC010000170.1:0-6456 GCA_045602685.1 Acutalibacteraceae bacterium
GTCTTCAGCAGTAAGCTCAACGTCCTGAGTTACGCCTTTTTCTTCCTTCATCTTGTCGATGAGTTCTTCAAAATACTTTTTACCGACTTCCATAACAACGTCGGAATACATCTGAATAAATCTTCTGTAGCAGTCATAAGCCCAACGGGGATTACCCGACTTCTTGGCCATAACTTCTACAACCTCTTCATTAAGACCGTGGTTCAAGATAGTATCCATCATACCGGGCATTGAAGCACGTGCGCCGGAACGAACGGAAACGAGAAGCGGATTCTCAAGGTCACCGAACTTCTTGCCGGTAACACCTTCCATCTTTACAATATAATCCATAATCTCAGCCATGATAGAGTCGTTAATCTGACGACCGTCCTCATAGTACTGAGTGCAGGCTTCAGTAGAAATGGTGAAGCCCTGAGGTACAGGAAGACCGATGTTGGTCATCTCTGCGAGGTTGGCTCCCTTACCGCCGAGAATTTCACGCATATTTGCGTTACCCTCGGAGAAGAGATAGCAATACTTGTTTGCCATGAATATTCCTCCTAAATAAATATTAAACATCTTTAATTGACACATCGTTTGTGCCTGCCGCCCAATAAAAATAGGCAGACTACTCCTAATTTTTGAAGTATCCAATAGATTATAACAGTTTTACGCGTAAAAATAAAGAGGAAATTTCAAAAAAATGAAATTTTCTCTATTTTTACAATAAAATATGTCAAATATAATGCAGTTTTGGAGAATTTGATAATTTTGGCAAAATTACAAACATCTTATTCTTATTTCGAACTTATAGGTGGATAATGACAATTTATCAATTAACATCACTTTAAACAAAAACTGTCGCAGAGTAAAATACATCTGCGACAGCCTTTTTCTAAAAGCATTTTAAGTCTCTTTTAATTCTTAAAATACATTGCCGAAATAAAATTTCACATCAATATCGATAACAAGCGCCGAAAGTGTTGCACTGTAACGAGTATTACTGACTTTAAGTGTTGCAATCGAATAGGTGTTTGATAGCAGTTTCAATGAATTTATAACCGCATCCACCGTTTGCATACACCTTTCCCCTGTCATCGTTTTCGGTACACAGACCGTCATTCTTACGGTTACAGTTGACGGTGCTATGCTTTCGGTAAGTTTTGCTCCGTCCTCTCCTTCGGCCCATATGGCATTTACGCCAACCGATATTATCGGATTTCTTAACGGCAAATCCTGCAGATTATCCGGAAACTCAGGTGTTACAGTTACTCCTGAAATACCCGATACTGCATTAATTACCGCCGTCACCAATGACTTAGAATTCATCATATTCACCATCCTTAAGTCTTAAGGTTAAAATGGCCCAGATATACTGCGTTTTTCCCTCAATCACAATACGGTCGGCACGCGAAACATTATAGGTTCGGTCAGCCGTTATAATTTTAGTATACCTCTCAACACCGGCAAAATCGGTCCCTGACGGACCGAGATACAAAAAGCACTCACTGTCCTTAAAGCCCAACTCAGTACGCTCCTGCTCCAAGTAGAGCTTGTTTTTGTACCGCATTGGTTGAATCAGCGCGTATATATCATGCTCTGCGCCTTTAATTGACACCGTTATTGGTTCACCGATAGTCTTAAGCATTACGGCTACCTTCTCGGAAAAGTTCATTCAGTTACACCTCAGTTCCGATAAATGCAAAACGTCTGGGCTTTAAATATGGCTCAATTGATTTTATCGCATCCTTCATTAATGCCTCGGCAAAGCTGACCGACTTTTCGGAATTATCCGTAACCGTAATATCACCGGCCTTTATCGAGTTGTTTTCCCCCGAATTTTTCAAAACAAAACGGTAGAATGCAACTGTTGATGCCGCATAGCAAATTTCAGTATCATGCGATAAAAGTTCTTTTTTTGTGTCAAGCCAATTGTTGACCGTTTCGGTAGCGGTACGACAGAAAATACGGCCGTCAACGGCTGTATTTTTACCTGCTAATTGCTCAAAACCTTCAACAACCTTATCAATACTTACTTCGTATCCCATAAGCTTAATTTCAAGCGCCAATATTAAGCACAGCCGAAGCATCCTTGAAAATCTTGGCAAAGCCTGCGGTTGTAGTGATAACTGCTCGCTCTAACTGACGGTCAATAAGCTTATCGTAGTCAACATTAACATCGGACGCTACAACCATTTCAAGTGCACAACCTGCATCAAGACCGATAATCTTGCCGTCGGCAACGGAATTTGAACGTAAAAGCTTGGCGCCCAAAGGATTGCCGGGGTTACCGGTGCCCTGGAAGTTGATACCGGTGAGCGGATTTTTGAACTCATCAAGGCTCATAACCTTTAACATTGTAGCCGGTGACATAATAAGACGGTTAAGACTATACGGGTCAAGCTTATTGTAAAGGCTTAAAAGGTCGGCATAGGTTAATTCTCCCGCATTAGCACAGTTAATAACCTCAGCAGCATTTTCATTACCGTCACCGTTCAAAAGCACGTTAACTGCGTCGGCAAACTGACTGCGTGCAATGTGTGCACCGATTTGACGAAGAGTTACCGAGAAAAGGTCAATTTTCTGGAACTTTAAAGCCTCGTAAGAAGCAACCAACATTCTGCCGCGCTTGTGTAAGGTTACAAGATTTTCCTGAGTACGGACAGTTGTCTCAGGAATTTCATCTCCCTCGTCAACCTCAACCAAGGACTTTTCCTCATCAGTGGGAACCGATGCGATGGTACGATAATCAAGGCTGTTGATGTGGGTGGTGGTTGCTACGACAGAGGGCAACATATCAGCCTCTTCAATACCCTGCTTTACAGCACGGGAAACATACTCGGGGAAAAGTGCGGCCGACTGTGTTGTGGCAAAAAACTTACGAACACTGTCTGAACCGGCGCCAGACACCTTAATGTCAAAACGCTTCAACTGTCTGCCAAAGGCATCAAGGCCCTCATACTCTGTGCCCTGATAGTTGGCACTGGGGTCAAGCTCCTCCAAAATTTCGGAAAAGCTTTTCTCGGGGTGGGTATACATACCCTTTTCAAGTGTAATGTTATCAAAACTCATTATTAAATCTCCTTATAAATTAAACTATAAAATAACTGTTTTTCTTAGATTCTTTTGCAGTAGCAGAGCCCAACTGCACCTCAGCCTTTTCATGAAGACTTTTGCCCTCAGTATAAAGTTTAAACAACTCATCAGGCGAAAGATTAGACAATGCCTTCAAGAATACATCGGCAGCAGTTTCAGAGCCAACGTTAATAAACATTTTTACAATATCTGACTTTTTACGCTGTAAAAATTCTCCTGCTGCCAAGGCTATAGATTGCAATTGTGAAAACTGCTTTGCTATACTTTCGGCCTCCTCAACCGTAACGGTAATCTCACCGTCAAATACCGATTTTTGTAAATCAAAAAACTCGATTTTTTTACCATCAAACGCCTTGACAACGCCTGCCGCAGGTTGAGCCGGAACTGCAACGAAAGACCATTCATAAGCATCGGCAGGGTCAGATAAATCAAAGTAACAAAGTGTTTTTGAACCGTTTTTCCGGTAGGTTTTGCCCTTTTTATGCTGACAAACTCCTGCCGGCTGACCGCATACCGAACAGACCGACGATTTCATTGAACAACCGACACTCACCTCTTTTTTTATGCCTGATTCAATTGCCAAAATAAGTTCGTCTGATGCTGCTGATTTCGGCATATACGCACGGGCAAAAAGCTGTTTATAGGGCTCTCCCAAGCGATTTTTCTCACCCTCTATTGTCTTTACCTCGGCAGAAAAAATTCTTGCACACTGATTTTCGGCTTTATGAGAATGGTCAAATATGCCTGTTTTGCCCAAGAACAACTTAGCCAAACCCTCCAAAGCAGAATCGGTAAAACGCTCAAAATCGCGGTCAACCTCATTATCACAAAGCACAACCGAAAAGGCATACATTTCGTCCGCCTTGAATTCACGTCGGGTGTATTTGTTAATTTCCTTGATTTCGGCCTCATTAGGCACGCCAAAATCACCTAAATTTCCGTTTTTCATTTATTTCACCTCTTCCTTTTCGAGAACTTCAGCCTGAGCACGAAGCAAACGCGCTCTTGCTTCCTCAACTTCGTCCTGCAAAGTTATTTCGCTCCAAATAATTTTAAAGTCAGAGGTATAGCCCTCCTGCCTTAAGAAGCTTCTGCAAATCTTTTCAATAATAGGAGTCAAAAGCTTACGGTAATACCAAAGCTCACTGGTTAAAATATCGGCTTGTTGGGTTGACATTCGCTCGGTAGTTGACCACGAGAGTCCCAACATAAAGGGCGGAAGCCCCACCTTTGCTACAATCTGCTCAAGCATTTGGCGTACGGGAATTTCACTGTCGATAATTTTGTTGTCTGCGCCAATTACCTTTATATCGACATCACCGACCGCAACAAAATCACGTACGCCATCCTTGCTGCTCATAGCCGCCGACCACTCATTTGCGATTTCTAAAGCACGGTCAGCACCAAAGGCGGCATCACTCTCATTTTGAGGGCGATAGGTAACAGCATAGCGAAGATTCCCGACACGCTCAAAGTTGGTACCGATACTGTCATAAATTTTCAATAAAATCCCCGTCACAAACGGCAGTCCATCCAAAATGGAACGTCCCAGAGGACTATTTGATGTCGGATTTGCCGCCGTCATTAATATTCGTTCGGGATGCTTTACAGGAATTGACTTTCCGCCTGCGCTCCTTACGGCAATCTGACATTCAAACGGGTTATTGCCTCTAACTATTTCCAAACCCTTTAAGGGAGCATTGTAAAGTCCTGCAATGCGGCCCGACCTTGTGCAAGCAATTTCGCCTATGGCAGTACCGTACATTAAAAGACTGTCCAAAAAGCTTCCCATAAAGCTTGCGATACCACGGTTACAAGCACCGGTGGGAATGGAACGTAAAAACAATTCCAGCTCTCTTTCGGCTGAAGCACTATCACATTCAACCGTAAAATCGCCCACTAAACGAATGATTTTTTCAATCGCCGCACCGACCACAGGAACCGACTCACGTATGGCATCAAACACCTCAAACTCCGGTCGGGAAAGCGACCGTTTACCGTCTAATACCGCAAATGGATGACGTGATTCACGTGCCGTCTCAACTAAGGTCGCTGTCTTTGCTGTTCTTTTGTTTTCCGATTTTAAATTTGTTCCCATTGTTTTCCTTTCCGAAACCTTACAGGTTTCTTTTTGCGGCAACTGCAACACTTACCGGCTTGAATTTAAACATTACGGTGGAAACGAAGTACCTTATATCATCCATAGCATGGTCGTTTTCCTTTATGGGACAGTCTTTTAAGGCACCCTCGTCCCAACGGTATAATGAAAACTCACGCACCGTATCGTCACAGCCATGGCAAATTTTCAGCTTCCCCTGCCGTAAAACATCCGACACCCGACGGATTCCGTCAAGCACATCATTTTTGGCAGGAATAACCTGAAACTCGCCCTTATGCCTTATCAAAGTGATAAATGACGCCGCAGATGGATCACATATAACCGCAGTAATATTTAATCCGTCAGCCAAATTCTGCAGTTCACGGTAATATTCCTCATCGGTTTTTTGCACACCCTCTCTCCGAGACGCCCAGTAATACTCACGGAGCCTGTACCACACACCGTCTGAAAATCCCCAAAGCCCGAACGATGCCGGATTTACGGTGCCATAATCGCACGAAATATAATATTGCGTGCACTGTTTAGGACAGTCGGCCATACACCCACTTGAGAACATCGGGTAAACTATACCGTCGGCAGCCACCCACCTTCCCTTTACAAATCGCTCGTAAAAAGCGCCTGAATACATCTTTTCATACCTTTCGAGCATTTCTCGGGAAAGTGACGGATTCTCGCTCATTGTGAAATGGAGATATAAAGCATTTTTTAAATCGGACTTTTTTATCCATTCGTTATAGAACCAATGAGACGGATTCGACGGGTTACAGTTGAACCAAAACTTTGAGCCTTCCGTAGAACAGCGTGCCAGTGCCTGCTCGACAAAGGAGCGTGGCATCAATGCCACCTCATCAAACATAACACCCGCTAAAGTCATACCCTGAATAAGCGCAGCGGAAGCCTCATCCTTACCGCCGAATATCCAAAAGGTGTTTTCTCTTCCGTTCATTTCCACCGTTAATTTGTTTTGTGACATCTTGTATTGGCACTTAACACCTAACCCCTCTAAAATAGGTAAATATGGGGTTATAAGATTGCGCCGGACAGATGACTGCGTGCGTCCGCAGATGGCGAATGACGCGTTTTGGAAGCTGCATCCCGCCCAAGTTATAAAGGAAACGAACATACAAAGTGACTTTCCGCTTCTAACTGCTCCGTCACATATTACCGCATCTCTTTGACGATAGGGACTGTTAGGTCCCCACCAGCAAAGCGTTGCCAGTTGCTTTTTCGAAAAGGGTTTAAACTTCATCACTGTCACTCCA
>JAZSCC010000171.1:0-8701 GCA_045602685.1 Acutalibacteraceae bacterium
CATATCAATCGTTCCGTCTTTCAACCCATCTATTAAAGCAAGCCTGTCCTCACGGCTTCTTAATGGCGGATTCATTTTAAAACGTCCGTCTTCCTGCAAACATCCGTCATCCAAAACCAAATAGTGCGGACCTGTTTCACAGGTGACATCGACACCCTCAGCTTTAGCCTTACGAATCAACTCAACACTTTCCTTTGTGGAAATGTGACAAACATGATATTTACAACCGGTTTCCTTGGCCAATCTCAAATCACGAGCAATAGGCCCCCATTCGCTCTCGCTGCAAATGCCTTTATGCCCGTTCTTTTTCGCATACTCACCGTCGTGAATATAACCGCCACGTAATAACGAATTGTCCTCACAGTGTGCTGCAATTATCTTTCCGAGTTCTTTAGCCTTTACCATCGCGGTACGCATCATTTCTTCACTCTGTACACCTTTTCCGTCGTCCGAAAATGCGGCACAGTAGCCGGATAATGCATCCATATCAACCAACTGCTCACCTCGTTCGGCAACAGTAATTGATGCATACGGATAAACATTTACTTTAGCGTCACGCCTGATAATCTCTATCTGCTGTTTGATGTGTTCAACACTATCCGGCACAGGATTAAGGTTAGGCATTGAAAACACATCGCTGTAACCGCCCCTTGCTGCAGCGGCCGTTCCCGATTTTACGGTTTCCTTATAAAAAAATCCCGGCTCTCTCAGATGTACGTGTACATCACAAAAAGCCGGAAAAATCACACAATCAAAAATGGAAATAGAGGCACTGCCACCGATAACTGAAATCGCAAAATCATCGGTTTTTGAGAGTTTACCTTTTCTCATGTCAAGGCAGTTTTTAAACTTAACTTCCATTATAACTCCTAAATAAAAGCCTCACCATGACGGCAAGGCTTGAAAATCACGTCCGAAAGCGGCTAAATTCCAAAAATCTTACCGACCTTGAGGCCTCAAAGATTTATTTTCATTATGATACCACAAGGAGTACTCTTTGTCAAGGAAAATTTAAAGTATTTTACATCATTTTTTTGAGCGTTTTCGGTACAAAATATCTCCCGCCAAAACCTTAATCCCCTTAACTGTACTTCCGTAATAACAACGGTATTTTAAAACCGACGAAGCACACCTTAAAAAGTCCGCTACTCTACCGTTATTTAAATATCTGATTCTTATGTTTTCAAAATTAATCTGTTTTTGCAAATTTTTCTTTAATTTGTTATCAGCAGGATATTTATCCGCATTATTTAAAATAAATATGTGACCTTCTATTGAATACTTTAAGGCATCAATTCTGTTTTGCAACTCTTTTACTCCGTACTTTCGCTCACCAAACGAAGTGTTTTCACCGTGACATCGGTAGCTCATCAAAACCTTATTAAACACCGCACATCCGCCTGTCAACGCCGCAGTAAAGGTTATCAACCAATCGTGTGACAGCAAACCTTTAAGTTCAATCGGCTCAATATACTGTAATATCTCACTTTTAAAGCCAACCGAACAACCTCTTATAAACGAGCGTCCAATAAATTTTTGGGGTGAAAAAGTTTCTACACCACCATCATTCTTTGAAAACAAAACACCGATGTTTTTGGGTTTATCTATTTGCTTGCCCTCTTTGTCAATAAGGTCACAGCTGCAACACAACGCCTTAATTTCCGGCTTATTATCTAAAACCGACGTCATTTGGGCTATTTTGTCGGAATACCATACATCATCCTGGTCGGCTAAAAAGATTATATCCCCTTTTGCCTCATTAACACCCTCTAAAAAGTTTTTGCAATAGCCTTTGTTTTCTTTGTTTTGAATTAAAGTCCAACCGCTGCAACCGTTTTTAAGAATAAACTTATTTACAATTTCAACCGTTCTATCGGTTGAGCCATCATCAAAAATGAGTACCTCATCAGCAGGTTTTGACTGCATAAAAACAGAACGAAGCTGTGCTTCGATATATTTTTCACCGTTATAGGTTGCAATTACTACCGAAATCATACTTCGTTCTCCTTTTATCTCAATTTATTTAATTTTAGCAAAGACCAAAGATAACTTAGTCTTCATAAAATGCACTAACCAACAATAATTTTTATGCCAGCAAATACACTTTTTCCTTGCCACAAAAACAGTCAGCTTATCGCCAAAACCTACACCCTTTGCAGTTTTGGAAAAAGTTTTAAACTCATCTGTTGTGACCTCGGACTTTATCAGTGCATTTCGGTCAAACTTTGACATATTCCTATCGTCAAACGAGTTTGCCAACGCAGAGTATACATTTTTAATGTAATACAAATCGCAGAAGTTCTGAACTGTACTGTCAGCCTCTTTACAAAACTCTTTAAGCTCTAATGCGCGTTTTTTTAGGTCGCCCAATTTTCTCGGATTATACGCCTTGGTAATACTGCCTGAAGCCCTTTGCATATAGTGGTAAAAACACCTGTCAAGCACCGTAACTTTACAGGTTACTTTTAAAAATTCCAGCACAAAGGCCGTGTCTTCAAACAACTCACCTAAAGGAAATTTTAAACCGTTCTCAATTAAAACCGAACGGCGATAAATCTTATTCCAACCGGCATCCAGAATAAATTTAGACTTCAGGCCTATTAATCCGCCAAACAGTTCTTCACGGGTATTGTATGTAGCGTTCGGCTCAGAAAACAAAACAGTACTGACTGTGCCGTTTTTTAAAACGGTATCGTGGTAATAGCCCGCTATCACCATATCACTGCCCTCACGTTCTATTGCTTGAAGCATAATTTCATAGCAATCAAGTTCCTGAGTATCATCCGCATCGCAAAATGCTACATACTCACCCAGAGCTTTTTCCAAACCGACATTTCGGGCATTGGCAAGTCCACCGTTTTCTATATTAACCACCGTAACACGAGTGTCACTTTCGGCTAATTGTGACGCAACAGCATAGGTCAAATCACTCGAGCCATCGTTCACAATAATCAGTTCCAAATCCTTTAATGTCTGGTCTAAAACCGACCTTGCGGCAACGTCTAAAAACTCAGCCGCATTATAAGCACAAAGGATAACACTTAATTTCGGCATCAGTGCTTAAACTTACCGTCTGCGACATTCTTAAGATGAGTACCGTACGGCGACTTGCCGTAACGTGCTGCAGACTCTAACAACTTTTCTTTGGTAATCCAGCCGTTTTCATAGGCAATTTCCTCAATAGCGGCAATTTTTACCGACTGACGACTTTCAATAACCTTTACAAACTCGGCTGCTTCGTTTAAAGCGTCAACAGTGCCGGTGTCAAGCCAAGCGAAGCCACGGCCCAAGGTTATTACATCAAGAGAGCCTTCCTCTAAATACATACGGTTTAAATCGGTAATCTCCAACTCACCGCGTTTTGAGGGTTTAATCCTTTTTGCAAAATCACAAACACGATTATCATAGAAATAAAGCCCGGTTACGCAATAGTTTGACTTGGGTTTTTCGGGCTTTTCCTCAATCGAAATTGCCTTGCCGTTACCGTCAAACTCAACAATACCGAAACGCTCAGGGTCGGTTACATAATAGCCGAAAACTGTTGCACCGTCGGTCTTACCGGCAGCCTGCTTTAAGGTTTTTTGAAATCCATGCCCATAAAAAATGTTATCACCCAGAACCATTGCACAGCTGTCCCCGGCAATAAATTCCTCGCCTATCAAAAAAGCCTGTGCCAAACCGTCGGGTGACGGTTGAACCTTGTATGAAAGATTAATACCATAATCCGAGCCATCACCTAAAAGCCTCTCGAAATTCGGCAAATCGGTCGGAGTAGAAATAATAAGAATATCACGGATTCCTGCCAACATCAAGGTTGACAAAGGATAGTATATCATCGGTTTATCATAAACCGGTAAAAGCTGTTTTGAAGTAACCATAGTAAGCGGATAAAGACGCGTACCCGAACCTCCGGCAAGAATAATTCCTTTCATAAAACAGGTCTCCTCCTGATTGTTTTTTATTAATAAAATTATTCGACCACAATACCCTCGGGAACTTTATTTTCAACAGGGTCTGCACCTAATAATATCTCTTCGGTAACAACGGTAGTATAAGCTTTATTTATAATAACATCTGTCAAAGGCTTGTAGCTGGATGTATCAACCTCAACACCTGCAATAGCATCAAGAACACTAATACCCTTGAAAACCTGACCAAATACAGAATGTCCGCCGTAACCACCCTTGAATGCACCGTCAAGGTGAATATTACCGCCGCAATTTTTATAAATTTCCCAAGCTTCGTTTGAAACCGAATCGCTGAAAATCATATTTTTACCTATATATTGGTCAATAACTGCCTTTACATAAGCATCGGCATCAGCATATTCGGTAAGCTGGGATTTATACTGTTCATACTCTGCTCTTAAACCGTCACCGCTTGAAGCCTCAAGCTGACTGTAAATAGAATTATAATCATAATATGTTTTTGAGGTGGATTCGGAATTCTGATTTATGAAGAATTGGCTTCCGTTGGTTGCAAGGCCTGAATTAGCCATAGAAAGAGAGCCGCGGATATTTAAAAGGTTAGCGTTGAATTCATCCTCGAACTTGTCGCCCCAAACAGAAGTACCGCCCATACCTGTTCCCTCGGGATCACCGCCCTGAATCATAAAGTCGCTTATAACTCTATGGAAAGAAATGCCGTCATAATAGCCCGCCTCAACAAGTCCTACAAAATTAGTGACCGTTATAGGTGCGCTTTTTGGAAAAAGACGGATATACATGTTACCCATAGATGTCTCCAAGACAACAATTTTTTCTCCAACAGCCGGCAATTCCAACTGAAATCCTACCGGGTCATCGGTTCTTGAACCGTTCTCTCCGACAGCCGTAAACTGAGGTTTCTCGGGCGGATTTTCAGGTAATTTACCCATTGTACTGTTATCCTCGGCATTTTTACCGCCACATCCGGCAAAACAAAACACCAAACAAATACATAACAAAAGAGCTAATAACTTTTTCATAAATAATACCTTTTACACTTTTATTGTATATCAATAGAAATAATCTTTACATCCTCTATGGGACGGTCAGCACCGTTGGTCTTAACCGAGGCGATTTTCTCAACTACATTCATTCCGTCAAAAACCTGACCGAAAACGCTGTGTCTGAAATCAAGCCACGGTGTACCGCCAACCTCGCTATAAGCTTTAACGGTGTTTTCGGGGAAACCGCGGTCAGCCATTCCACGCATCTGGTCTAACATACCGTCGGGAACTTCACTTGCTTCTACAATAAAGAACTGGCTTCCGTTAGTATTAGGGCCTGCGTTTGCCATTGACAAAGCACCGCGGATGTTATGAAGCTCGGGGTGGAACTCATCTTGGAACTTTTCACCGTAAATACTCTCACCGCCGCAGCCGGTACCGGTCGGGTCACCACCCTGAATCATAAAATCTTTAATAACTCGGTGGAAAATAAGACCGTCATAATAACCGTTTTTTGAGTGAGTTACAAAATTTTCTACAGTGCGAGGAACCTTGTCCCCAAAAAGACGGATTGAAATATCGCCCAAGGTTGTATGCATAACTGCAACAACTTCACCGCTTTGCGGCTTGTCTAACTGATTAAAACTCATAAATTAAATCCTTTCCAGAAGCCCATAACGAGCCTATTTTATCTTTACATCTACCATTGTACTAAATTTCACAGCATTTTACAATAACAAATTGTAAATATTTATTTTCACCACGGTCAAACATCGGTTTTATAACAATTCTATATAAACAGGAACGGTTGGGTTTTAACCCAACCGTTCTTTTGTATTTTACTAATTTGTCAAGACGCGGAAACGTGCCCTGTATCCCACTAGCAAAACTTATCAAAACTATTTCCGGGGTGCCGTCCTACAAACAGACAGGTTATTACCCCATCTTTTGCCGCGGAACACTGTACATAAGTAAACATTTCACCACTATAACAATACGCTACTACCGTATCAAACTTTACCAAGCTGTTGGAATTTGTATCTAGGTAACCTGTAGAAGAAACCTCCCATTTCTCCGAAAACATTTCAGGAAAATCAAGTTCACTTACCGTAAACGCCACATATATTGAAGGGTCACGAAAAGCATTATCAAGATAGCCTCCTATAAATCCTGCATTTAGCGGGATACTCAGTTCATATTGTTTATTTATCTCATCAACAAATTCTTGAGTTAAATCTGATTTAATTTTATCAGTAAATCCACCCATAAAGCATGATGACATTAAACAAGCGACCATCATAACAATTACGATATTTAATAAAAACTTAAGTTTCATTTACAATCATCCTTTTATTGGAAACTTAACATTGCCCCAGTGCCTAAACGTTGTCCCACTGTCCAGAGACAAAAGGACGGTTCAGATAAACAAGACTATCCCGAAAAACTATTTTTTCACAACATGATACCAGTTGCCATCAATCTTTCTTGATTTGCCCAAATTCACACCATCTACCAGCTTTGGTCTATCTTCTTCAGAATACACCACAGAATATAAACCACTGTGTGTTTCAAAATATACTTTTCCCTCGTAGACAGTGATTGAGTCAAATTGAGCATCTTTATTCGGAAAAGCGGATTTAACATTTTCAAAGCTTTTATTTATCGTCTCCGACGTTTCAATGACTTTCCAATCGCACAACAATTCTTTTTTGGTAGAACTATAATCAAATATTATGCGTTCATTTTCCAAGACTTCATTCTGTGCAATATAATCTTCACAAAATTCTGCCACCATTTCAAAATCTTCACGATAAGTTTCAAAATCTTCAACACAATATTTCCATGTAGATGTATTGTTAAACCAAATGTGAATTCCTAAATAGAAAAATATTATCACACTTAAGGTCACTATAGGAATTATAATAAACGGCTTTTTCAAGGATTTTAGCAAACTAGCATCTCCTAACTAATTGTTCCAGAAAAAGAAACATCAAAATTAATTTTTGTTACAAATGGCTTATACGCACCGTTAAAATCCGAATTATGTTGCAATATATACCAAGCTCTAAATCCAGCCAAATACCCATACTTTTCCACATCAGGCGCATCAAGGCCAAAGTGATCATATAAGGTAAAGGATAGAACACCAGAATAACTATTACCTGACTTACTAAATGATTTAACTTCTATCTGATTGCCCCAAAGCCCGTCCAGACAGATTGTTAGTCCTGTAACACAGGGTTAACACAGGGGACGGTTCTTTGTGTTAACTAAAATCTCCTCACAATATTAAAACTTACCCCTGTTAATCGACTGATTTGTCTTATCGACAAACCGCTTTCACGTAACTTTTTCAAACACTTATCTCGAATTTTAACGTCTAACGTTTGAAACTCAGTTACGTTTTTACATTTTGAAACCTTTTCAATTATTTTTTTAGCTTGCTCGTCAGTGACTTTTATTTTCGGCTTATCCTCAACATCCAAACAACTTTCAAATACCTTTTCACTGTTAAATTTCGTAAACTCATCCTTTGAAATAATATCAAAAACAAAGTCGCTGTCTATTAAATCAGACTTTTTGTAATACTCATTATAGCTACTGTTTTCATAAGCTTCAACCGTTTTGCAAAGTCCGGCTTTAACTGGGTTTTGATGGATATATCTTAAAACCGTCAAAAAATAAGAATCATTTTCTATTGGCTCACTTTTAAATCTGTCCTGAAACAAATGCCCTGTGCGACGATATTTTATGTTGTACCAATAAACAAATCTCGTTGCAATTCTTTTCATCAGCAACTCAATCGGTTCACTTGTTTCCTGCAATAAAATATGTACATGATTACCCATAAGGCAATAAGCAAATAATTTAAACCCGCTTATTGCCTTACAGTCTTTTAAAACCTGCAAAAACTTATCGCAGTCTTCGCCGTCTTCAAATATCTGTTGCTGATTTACTCCTCGCAACATTATATGATATGTTCCTGCACTACTCTTTTTTCTCGCCTGTCTTGGCATTCCTCATCACCAAGACAATTATAGCACTTTGAACTTGTTTTGTCAACACAGAGAACCGTCCCCCGTGTTACCCCGTGTTATCTGTTATCCGAGAACCGTCCCCTGTCTTCATTTAGCAACCGCACAAATTATCAGTGCTTTCTTCATAAAATCTCCTCCTCGAACTCAAGTTAACACAAGTATAACATATTTTGCCATTTTTTGCAATATATAGAGTAACGGTTGGGTTTTACCCCAACCGTTACTCTTTTATTATATCAATTTGTCCTTTTCTTCGCTATTCGTCTACTTCCAAAAATAAAGGATACTATCAATATAGGCCAAGATACCAACATCAAGTTTGAGCGAACATGATACTCATAGTTTTTATTTTCATAAATAATACATGATATAATAAAAACTAAAACCGCCAGTATAAAAGAGATGACACATAAGATTTTTCTAAATTTCGATTGTTCTTTTCCTAAAAAAACATAAAAATTTTTAAATAATGAAATTTCAGAAAACACAAGAGGTGCTTTTGTAAATATTAATTCTATTATGTGCCAAAACCAAAAATCATCATTATAAGGAATATTCATTCCTAATGCGCGTTCATACGCAGGGATTGAAGCCTTAAGAAAATTGACTATAATTACCACAATAGAAATAGTGACTATTGTTATCCCGACGGACAATGAAATCTTTTTCAGTATTTTCACAAAATCCCCCTCAATTTATAGTCCTCAAATTCGATAAGGTGTATTTTATCCTC
>JAZSCC010000172.1:0-2945 GCA_045602685.1 Acutalibacteraceae bacterium
TTCTTTGACTTTATCAGCAACAGCGTATTAATGCCGATTACCGCACTTTTCACCTGTATTTTCATTGGATACGTATTAAAGCCGAAAACACTTATCGAAGAAGCCGAACTTGAAGGACAGAAATTCAAATCTAAAACCCTCTTCACCGTCGTTATAAAGTACATTGCACCTATCTGCATCGTACTGATTCTCGGTTTCTCGGTACTAGAGGCTTTAGGCGTCATTAAAGTTTAAATAAAATAATCAAAAGGCCGTACAGCAGGTTCGCCCCGTGGCGTGGGCGTTTGCTGTACGGCTTTAATTTTTATCTGCTCAATAAAAAGGTATCGACAACCCCTCGTAACACATTTAACTCCATACTTTTGGAATTCATTGTATCAACCAGTCTTTTAATCCTTTTGCGGTCAAACGATAACGCTCGCAAAGACACCTTTTCTCCGTTTGAAAACCCTTCGATTCCATACATCCAGCAGAGTCTTTTGTCTATCATTTCCCTGCTTTTAATAACTCTGTAATATCCTCTTTTGTGATTTTCGTTTACATTTCGCATTATAACTCACCTTTTGTGAAATATTTTCATATTTATTATAACGCAAAATAACAAAAAGTCAACCCTTTTCGTGAATATTTTTCACATTGAGATATGTGTCAATCAATTCCGACGGCTCACTATAGGCATAGCGGTAAACCTCAACAAGACAAGCCCCGTCATATCCATCGGTTGTCAATTTTGAAAACAGCCTGCCAAAATCAAAATCACCTTTTCCCGGCAGCATGCAATCAGTCCCAACAGCATGGTCGCTAATATGAACATTAATTATGTTGCCGCGCATAGCATCATACATTTTTTCAACACCGCAACCGTCACGAACCGCCTGCTTAACGTCAAAAGTAAACTTCAACCGGTCACCTGTCAGCCTTCTCAGCTCACGGATGTTTTCCGGCCTTGCACCACGGTAACGGTTAACATTCTCATGACAAATACCAGCGCCGTATTTACCGGCCTCTGAGTCCATTTCCATCAGCCTCTCGGCATATTCTTCCATCGAAATATGTCCCTGCAGACTATCCCCGTGAAGCACAACGGTTTTGGCACCCAGAACCTCGCAAGCATAATAGTACTGCTTGTAATATTCAAATGCATCATAATATCTTCGCTTATACGCCGAAAAAAGATAATATGGCTCACCTACCGAACCGCAAGGATGAATTGAACATACTTCAATTCCGTAAGACCTGCGAATTTTATCAAGTTCTTTTATAAACTCAGGCTTTAATTCCGAAGGACTGTTAAAGAAAATTTCAGTAACCGGTATCCCGTTTTCTCCCAAAAACTTTAACGATTTTTCGGTTTCCAACGGATAAAAACAAGCACTTGAAACACCTATTTTCAATTTTCTTCACCCCTATTTGGCGTTACATACACCGTTTGATTGGTTTTATAAACAACCATGCCTGGCTTAGCCCCAGACGGCTTTTTAATATGCTTCACATAGGTATAATCCACCGGCACTGAGGATGACCCTGCCGCCTTAGAGTGCTTAGCCGCAAGCATTGCCGCAAAAACAATAGTACTGTCAGGCAATTCATCCCCGTTTGTAAACACAATAACGTGTGAACCCGGAATATTTTTAGTATGAAACCACATATCCCGGTCTGTTGCGATTTTTAAGGTCAGCTCATCATTTTGGCGATTGTTACGGCCAACCAGGACACGATAACCGTCAGGAGATACAAACTCTAACGGTGCTGCGGCTTTAACGGTCTTTTTACGGTCCTTGGGTACCCGCAAATATCCTGCCGACTGCAGTTCTGCTTTTATTTCATTAAGGTCGCTAACCGTCATAGCACGGTTTAATTCATCTGCAACGCTTTCCAAATATTGCAACTCTAACCTTGTATCGTCAATCAACTGACCCAACATTGCGGCAGCGTTACAGCACCGCTTATATTCTTTAAAATAACGTTGAGCATTCTGAGCCGGAGTCAAAGCAACATTTAAAGGAATTCTAACCATGTTCAGCTCTGCATCATAATAATTCTGCAGGTCAACATACGGAACACCACGTTCAACCATATAAAGATTAGCCTTTAAAAGTTCCCCGTAAATCCGCCACTTTTCACCGTCCTGGCATTTTTCCTGTTCCTTTTGACGAACAATTAACTTTTTAGCTACTCTTGATAACAGTATGTTAACAAGTTTAACCAAATCGTTAGCAAGGGCACGTATTCTTTCCCTTTTGTCCCTTTCGGAATAAACTGCCTCAAGCAAAGCAGAAAGGCTTTCAAAATGTCGTTTTTCAACCGATGCGCCATACTGCATAATATCAGTATATGAAAATTCAAACGGCACACCGTTTTTATCAAACAATACCGTCGGCACACCTTTATTAAAACTGTGATAAAATCTATCCAGCACAGAAATCAAAGCATTCTTTTCGCCTGATGTCAGCATATTACACGGTTTCTCGGTATCAATATTTGCTCTTACACAAATTTCGCGTCCTATAAGCGGTGAAAAACCGTCAACAGCTTTGACTAATTCCTTTGCCACTGCCTCATTTGATAGCATAATACCTTCAATAATTTCCTCTGCCGAAGCAGTTAGCACGCTTAATTTCAACTGTTTTTCAGGCGATGTATACCTAACACCCGGCTGAATAAGTCTTCCTCCGGCCTCTATATCAGACCGACGTAATGAATCAATAATTCTACCGTCACCGCCCACCAAAATAAGATTGGTTTGCTTACCGATAAGTTCAACTATCAGCCTTACCTCAGCACGGTCACCCATTTCGTTTAAAGAAGAAAATACCAAAGTAGTAATACGTTCAAAGCCGTTATCCTCAATCTCAACAAACTTCGCCCCGGCCAAGTATTTACGCATTAACATACAAAACATCGGCGGTTCAGGAGGATTTTCGTACGAGCTCTCGGTAAAATTT
>JAZSCC010000173.1:0-10343 GCA_045602685.1 Acutalibacteraceae bacterium
AAGAACAGTAAATAAAAACACGTCGCTCTTAAGTTTAAGGGCGGCGTGTTTAATTAAAATATGCTATAAAAACGAAAAAGGCTACCGAAAAATTCGGTAGCCGTTATTTCGTCATGCGTAAGTCATTTAATGACCAAGACAATTAGTTAGCTTTGTTAAGGCGAACGATAAGCTGAGATTTCTTTCTTGCGGCATTGTTCTTGTGAAGAATACCTTTAGAAACAGCCTGGTCAATCTTCTTAACTGCAACCTTTACAACTTCAGCCTTATCGGCGGCATTGTCAGCGATTGCGGCATCAGCCTTCTTGATAGCAGTCTTAAGAGCAGTGTTAAGGCTCTTGTTGCGCATGTGGTTAGCTTCAGCGACGAGAACACGTTTCTTGGCGGACTTAATGTTAGGCATATTTCCACCTCCTGTTAAAAATTTAGCAAGTTTGGAAAACAAACTTAACCACAGTGAGTATATAATACCACCACGTGTTTTAAATTGCAACACTTTTTTTCGGGAAAATATAAGTTTTTTGATATTTTTTTAAGGTATATTGTTAAATCGGCGGCAGAATATAATTATTGAAGTCAATAAAAAGGAGAAATGTATAAAATGGGAATAAGAACCGATATTGCCGTTGAATTCACCGCGGATAAGGTAGGACGAAGCGGTGAGGTTGCCGTGCACAAATATGATGTTGAGGGAATACAGGTTACAAACGTTGAAATTTTAAGTGAAGATGCTTCTAAAGAAATAGGTAAGCCTATAGGTAAATATGTAACCTTAGAGTCTAAGCGAAACGTGAATATTTTTGATTTGCCTATGCTTAGTGAATTGTTGATAGCCGAAATAAGAGGATTATTAGGTAGAATTGAGGGAAATGTATTAGTTGTCGGTATCGGAAATAAAACCGTTACACCTGACGCTTTGGGACCAAAAGCCGCCGAGGGAGTAATGGCTACCCGCCATTTACCGAAAAAGTTAGTTGACCGTTTGGGCTTGGAAGGACTGCGTTCGGTATCTGTGTTAAGCCCGGGGGTTTTGGGTCAGACCGGTATGGAGGCTAAGGAAATCTTAGAGGGTGCAATAGAACGCTTAGAGCCTGCTGCGATAGTTATTGTAGATGCTTTAGCCGCAAGAGAGGTATCGCGTTTAGGCCGTACCGTACAGTTAAGCAATACCGGACTCACTCCCGGCTCAGGCGTCGGCAATAGTCGAACTGAATTGTCTGAAAAAACATTAGGCGTCAGGTGTGTAACGGTTGGTGTGCCGACAGTTGTTGATGCCTCAACGCTTTGCTATGATTTGACCGGGGAAAACCGCCGTGAGCACGACCCGTTAATTGTAACGCCCAGAGATATTGACCGAATGATTGAAAAGTCAGGACAGGTTTTGTCATATTCACTTAATATTGCTCTTCAGCCTGACGTAGACCCTGAGGCATTGAAGTTCTGCGTCTAAATACAAGTAATACCGCATATATTTTAATGAAAAAATATATGGCGGTATTATTGCGGTATGAACAGATTAAAAAAACTGATAACGATTACGGCTACTTTGCTTGTAACGTGTCTTGTTGCAGTAGGTGTATTAGGCAAAGGTGCAAATGATATTTTCGGCAAGGTGGCAGTGATATCCTTGGCAGCTGCTACCCCCGAGGGAGTATACGGTATGTTGGAAAGTATTATTTTAAAAGCTGATGCCGATAATATAACAACTGTTACACCTCAAATCAATGTTGTCGGTCAAACGGCGGCACCTAATGTGAATACTGAGGTTTCGGCAACGGTTACCGAGAAAAAGATGGGTAATATTATCAAAAAATCAATGTCTCCGTATGGTGCAAACACTAAAAGTAATAATGTGTATATTAACAATAAATCAGGAGAAGAAATTGATATAGTCGCGGATTTACAAGGTAAACTGAGCTTTGAGGTCACCAAATCATCTCAACCGCAAATTTTGATTTACCACACTCACGCTACTGAGGCTTTTATGAATGACGAAAGCGAATATTATACAAACCGCGACGAGCCCAGAACAACCGATACCGAACAAAACATCGTTAAAATAGGGGAACTTATTGCGAACCAGTTGGAAAATGCGGGTTATGCGGTGGTTCATGATAAAACGATACATGATTATCCGGCGTTTTCGGGAAGTTATACACGCTCTGCTGAAACGGTGAATAAGGCATTAAAAGAATATCCGTCAATTAAAATTGCCATTGATGTTCACAGAGATTCGGTTACCAGCGGAAATGATAAGGTTGCACCGGTTGTGGTGGTGAATGGTAAAGAGGCTGCTCAGGTTATGTTGGTTATGGGAAGTCAGACAGGAAGTGTGGAAAATCACCCTAAATGGCGTGAAAACTTAAGATTAGCTACGAAACTTCAGTATATTTTCGAAAGTAACTATCCTCAGTTTGCACGTGCCGTGCTTTTAAAATCGGCCAAATATAACCAACATTTAACAACAGGTTCGTTTTTAATTGAGGTAGGCAGTGATGCAAATACCTTTGAACAGGCAAAATATTCAGCCGAGTTAATAGGTAAATCATTGGTGGTTTTACTTAATTCTCAACAATAATATAAAAGAGGAAGCGGAAGTTGAAAAAATTAATATACCGTTACCGAATATTTTTGCGTTCGTTTTCGGTAACGGCATTTATGTTACTGTGTATAGGTGTTGCACTGACGGCTTGCGGATATGTGTATACTGTGGTTGAGCATAATGCGTTTGGTCGGGAGGTTTCTGCATTTTCGGTTGTTTCAAAGGATTACGTTATGTTTTTTGGTAAGGAGTTTTACTTTCCTGTAATTTCGGTTTTTGAAACAATAGCAGATTTAATACGTCAGTACAGTTCGGGCATAATAAAACTCCTCGGTTTTGCGGTGATTTCGACCAAGGAGTTGATAAATCAATTAATAGAATTAATTTAATTCATGCTTAATTTGCGGCGGTGAAGGTAGGTAGAACTTTCATCGCTGTGCATTTTTACGCTCATAACCACAGCTAAACCCAAATAAGTACAAAGTAACGATGTGCCGCCTGCACTGAAAAAAGGTAACGTTACACCGATGACCGGAATAAGCCATAAGCACATACCAATGTTTATTATGGTTTGAGAGGCAAGCATTGTGAAGATTCCGGTGCATATTACCAAACCTAATTTTGAGTCTGACCTAAAGCCTATAAATAAAATTCTAATATATATTGCGGCTAAAAGTATCAGCGTTAAAATACAACCTACAAGACCTAATTCTTCACCGATAGCGGTAAAAATAAAGTCGTTATATCCGTAAGGAATTCCGCTAGACTGCACAAGCGTACCGTTGAATAATCCCTGCCCGAAAATACCGCCGTTGGCCATAGCAACACGGCCGCGGTATTGCTGATAAAGGGTATTTAAGTAGTCACTTTCAGCACCGAAAAACAGTGCATTTATACGTGCCTGCTGGTCGGGATTCATAACAAAAAGGTAAATAAACGGCAAAGCGGCGATTACAATACATAGTGCAATGACAAAATAACGGATTTTCACACCGGCCGCAAACATCATACCGATAAACATTAAGGCAAATACAAGTGCGCTTCCGTCATCACCTTGTATGTGAATCAGCAAGACCGGAATTGCGCCGTGGACACAAAGTAAAAGCATATGACCGAACTTTTTGACTTTGTCGCCCAACGAAAAGCAGTGGTAGCCGAATGTCAGACAAAAGCAAATCTTCAAAAGTTCGGACGGTTGAAACGAAATATTGCCGGGGAGCATAAGCCACGCTTTATCATCGGTCACGCCGGGAGCAAAGCCGATAAAGAATGTGAGAATTACCGGAACTATTCCGATTGCGGCAATAATAAACCAAAATCTTGAAAAGCGTTTATAATCAAAATTACTGATTATAATCATCGCAATAAGTCCAAGAACCAAGGCGCCGGCTTGTGTTATAAACTGTCCGAAACTTTGTCCGTAATAATTGTAGGTGGTGGAAAGCACCATAATGCAACCAAAAAGGGTAGTTATGATACAAAGAATATACAAAGCCTTATCGCATTCACGAATATAGTCGGCTATACGGCGAAAAATTCTTTTCATAATGACTCCTTTCGGTTAAAACTTAAATTGTTTCAATTTGTTACAAATATTATAAACTAATATTGAAAATAGTTCAAGTAAAGACTTTAAATTTTTGAAATAATATGCTATACTGAAAAAAGAAAGTAAAAAGGAGGGAGAAAATGTCGGACATAACCGTGATTACACATTCGCGTAAGGAAACCGAGCAGTTTGCCGAAGGCTTGGCTCAAAATGTGACGGCGGGTACGGTTTTAGCTATGCAAGGTGACTTGGGAGCAGGTAAAACCTGCTTTGCTGCCGGATTTGCCAAAGGTTTAGGTTATGAGGGCGATGTTAATTCTCCTACCTTTGCAATAGTTAATGAATATTCAGGCGGCAGATTGCCGATTTATCATTTTGATATGTACCGTATAAACGGTTGGGAAGACCTTTATACTACAGGTTATTTTGAATATATTGAATCCGGTGGTATACTGATAATTGAATGGAGCGAGAATATTGCTTCGGCTTTGCCGGATGACTGTGTCACGGTAACAATTAAAACTATAGGGGAGAACGACCGTAAAATAACGGTTCAAAATATTAAATGAGAGTTTTGGGAATAGAGTGCACCGCATCACCTGTATCTGTTGCTGTTTCAGAAGACGGAAAACTAAAGGCCGAGTATTTTTTAAACCTTAAAACCACCCATTCGCAAACACTGTTGCCTATGTGTGAGTCGGTATTAAAATTGTCAGGCATGACCATATCCGATATTGATGTAATCGCCGTAACCGCAGGCCCCGGTTCGTTTACGGGTGTAAGAATAGGTATCAGTGCCGTAAAGGGACTTGCAACAGCGAATGATACACCCACAGTATCGGTGTCGGTTTTAGAAGCAATGGCGCAGAACTTTTTAGGTCAGGACGTAATTGTGTGTGCTTGTATGGATGCGCGCTGTAACCAGGTTTACAATGCAATATTTGATGTTAACGGTGATACGGTTACCAGATTGTGTGACGACCGCGCTTTGATGATTGATGAGGTTATATCGGATTTGAAGCAAATTGAATTCGATTTTAACAGTAAGCCGATTGTAGTAGTCGGTGACGGTGCGGATTTATTCTATAATGCCGTTAAGGACAGTAACCTGAATGTCAAATTAGCTTTTGAACATTTAAAGTGGCAAAGAGCGTTCGGGGTTGCAAAAATAGGCTATAAAAAAGCTTTAAAGTATGAAACAATTCAAGCGAATCAATTGTTGCGCGTATATTTGCGCTTGCCTAAGGCCGAGCGTGAATTAAAGGCAAAGCAACAAACTTTGCTTGGTGAAAGGGAGTAATAAAAATGGCAAATTTTATTAAAGGTGATGTGTTGGCTATTGGATGTGACCACGGCGGATATGAGCTGAAAAATGCAATTATTTCACACCTTGTTGACCGCGGGGTAGAGTATAAGGATTTCGGCACATTTGACGCAGCCTCGGTTGATTATCCTGAAATTGCACTAAAGGTTACCGACGCTATTACCTCTGGTAAGTGTAAATTAGGTGTTTTGATTTGCGGTACCGGTATTGGTATGTCGCTTGCCGCAAACAAGGTTAAAGGTATCCGTGCGGCTGCATGCTCTGAGCAATTTTCTGCAAAATATACCAGACTTCATAATGACTCAAACGTGCTTTGCTTGGGCGGTCGTGTTATTGGCCCGGGAATTGCAAATGAAATAGTTGATTTGTTTATTGATACCGATTTCGAGGGCGGACGTCATCAGCGCCGTGTCGATAAGGTAATGGCAATAGAAAACAATTAATTTTTTGGGGGGAAGTTAAAATGAATGAGAATGTATGTATTTTTGACCATCCGCTTATCCAACACAAATTAGCAATTATCCGTAATAAAGAAACCGGCACAAAGGAATTTCGTGAGATTATCAGTGAGATTGCAACCTTAATGTGCTATGAGGCAACCCGTGACCTGCCGCTTATGAATGTAAAGGTAGAAACACCTATCGCAGTAGCAGATGCTAAAATGATTGCCGGTAAAACCTTGGCGTTCGTTCCGATTTTACGGGCAGGTCTTGGTATGGTTGACGGTGTTTTAAGTCTTGTCCCCGGTGCAAAGGTGGGACATATAGGAATGTACCGTGACCCCGAAACCAAGGAGCCGGTGGATTATTATTGCAAGCTTCCGCCCGATATCCCTGAGCGTGAAGTTATTGTTCTTGACCCAATGCTTGCAACCGGCGGCTCGGCAATTGATGCAGTCAGCAAGATTAAAAAGTATAATCCCAAAGGTATTAAGTTTATGTGTATATTGGCAGCTCCCGAGGGTATTGAGGCATTTACAAAAGCTCACCCTGATGTCAAGGTTTACTGTGCAGCTTTGGACGAAAAATTGAATGACCATTGCTATATAGTACCGGGCTTGGGTGATGCAGGTGACCGCATTTTCGGCACAAAATAATATATTCAAAAAAGAAAAAGCGCCGTTCTTTTTGAACGGCGCTTTTTTGAACCTAAGTTTTAAGATTTTAATAAATATTTCTTTGTAAGTTTTATTATTTCAAATACCGCAGGGATTGAAAGTGGTATTAAAATTGCGGTTATAAACCCTTTTAGGCAGACTTCAGCTAAGCCGAATAATCCTGCTAATGGGGTTGAGACAATAATCATTGAAATAATGAGGCAGGTCACACTGGCAATTAATAAAAAGCGATTGTGGAAAATGCGTTTGTAGAACATTTCGATGGAACGGCTGGTAAACGCATAATATATAATTGACGTTACAAGACCTAAAAACCCTGCAGTTGATGCACAGCCGTCGGCCTGGTTTAAAATATAAACCAAGAATGCCGGCAACGAGATTCCAACACCGATTGCGGCGGCGTTTATTAACCGTCGGACATCAAACATTTTACTGCCTATATTCCACGGAGGGACGGTCATTGTGCTGTTATCAGCTGTTTCAAAGCCCAAAGCGGCAATGGGAAACAGTAATGTAAAAACAGAACCTAAAAGAATCAATTGCGGTGAAAGAAAGGAAACGCCGAAGAAAATCATACAAAGTGTTATTGCGGTAAAAATGGTTGTGCATAATGTGATATAGTATTCGGCATATTTTGCAAAATTAGCTAAAATTCCGCGGGAGTTTTTAATAGCTCTTACAATTGAAATAAAGCGGTCGTCATTGACCACTATATCGGCATTGCCTTTGGCTACATCGGTACCGGTTTTACCCATCGCACATCCTATGTCGGCAATAGCCATAGGAGCATGGTTGGCAGCGCTGTCAGCCGTGATAAGCACCGTTTCACCTAAATCGTGTAAGGCATTTACAAATCGCACACGCTGTTCGGGAGAGAATCTCGCACACACCTTGATTTTTTTAATAATCGAGGCCAACTCATCGTCGTTAAGTTCGTCTAAATGTTCACCTGTAACGGCTAAATCATCCGACTGCAAAATGCCCATTTGTTCGGCTACTGAGCTTGCGGTATTGATGTGGTCGCCGGTAAACATAACGGTTGAAATACCGGCCTTGCGGCAGAGTGCAATTTCATTTGAGGTGCCGTGGCGCTCTCGGTCAGAAAGTCCTAAAAGTCCTAAAAACTGCAAATCATTTTCTAAAAGTTCGCTCGAAACGTCACTCGAAACATCTTCAAGTATTTTATAGGAAATAGCTAATACTCGTAAGCCTTTAGAGCACATTTCTTCATAAACTTTGGTAATAGTTTCTGTTTCAGCATTGACACATCGCTCCAAAATAATATCGGGAGCACCGCGTACTATTACAAAAGGCTTACCTTCAATCATATTTACAGTTGTCTTGATTTTGCGTTCGGGGGTAAGCGGAATGCAACTTATCCTTGGAAATTCGGCATCAAAGTCGTACTTTACAATATTTAAATATCTTGCCGAGGCGGCAACCAAAGCTGCTTCGGTGTGGTCGGGAATTTCACCGTTCACGGTATCGCAACTTAAAGAACCGAAACGCATTGCAACCTCACATTGCTTGGAAATGTTGTCGGAACTGAGGTCAACAATCTTTGTGCCGTCATAAACTTCGCGTAAGACCATTTTATTTTGGGTAAGTGTACCGGTTTTGTCTGCACAAATCACGGTAACACCAGCCAATTTTTCGACTGTACAAGGGTCAAAAATTACGGCACGGTCCTTTTGCAGACGTTTTATACCTAAAGCCAACATTAAAGCAATTCTGCCGGAAAAGTTTTCAGGTATTATCGCGATTGATAAACAAACGGATACAATAACGGCTTCTAAAAACTTTCCCCACCCTAAATTTCCTGAAACAACAAAGGTTCCTAATAATGACAAAATCAAGCATGCAACATAAGCGGCTGCTTTGAATATCTTTAAAAATTCATTAAAACGGTCAGTAATTCGGTCGTGGACACCTTTGTGTGTAAATACTCGGTCACGTTTGACGTGACGGCGTATTTCTGCATTTTCGCCGGTTTCGGTAACAACGGCTATGGCTTCACCGGTAATACAGTAGCATCCGCAGTATACCATATTGCGGCGCTCGGTTATAGGACTGTGGTCATCGACCAATACGGAATGGTCCTTTTGTACCGAGACCTCCTCCTTTTCACCGATAAGCACCGACTCATCACATCTCAGAACAAATGAGCTGATAAGTCTTGCATCGGCAGGCACAAAATCGCCCTCACTTAATCTGATAATATCACCGGGAACGAGAGTCACGGAATCAACGGTTTTTTCCACACCTGAGCGCAAAACCTTGGCAGTGGTAGTTATTTTGTTTTTCAAACGGAATAGCATATTGATGCAACGGTACTGAGAATATACAAAAATTGCTTCCTTTATTGCTAATACAATAAGTGCAACGATAGGAATCCAAAAGCGGTTGGTTCCAATTACCATTTCGCGCAAAACAAATATAATAAGTAAGCTTAAAAGGAATATAATCGACGGTTTTTTTAATTGTGACAAAAGAGCGTTGGAAAGACTGAGCTCCTGGTCGCTGACAAAAAGATTCTTACCGTATTCGTGTAGGCGGTCAGCTGCTTCACGGTCGGAAAGTCCCTTTTCCGATTCGGTATTAAGCTCAGTTAAAACCTCTTCGGGTGTAGCATTGTGCCATATCATAAAAGAGTCTCCTCTCTTTAGTGTTTAGGTTTAAATCTGAATTTAGGTTATATTACTAAAATTATACATAGAAATTATACTACAAACTTATATAAATTGCAATTGTTTTTAATTTTTGAAAAAAGTGTTTAATTTTTTGTCAGGATATGGTACAATGTAGCAAATGTAAAAAAAGGATAAAGTGAGGGAATGTTTTGGATTGGACCGAAATTAAAATAAAGGTGCCGGTAGAATCCACCGAAACTGCCGAGGCAATTGCCAATATGACCGTACCTTACGGAATATATACCGAGGATTACTCGAATTTGGAGCAGGATGCTCTGGATATTGCTCATATTGATATGATTGATGAGGATTTGGTAAAAAGAGATCGTACCGTATCTATAATTCATATCTATATCAGTGATGAAGAAAATCCTTATGAGGCGGTTTGCTATTTAAAAGAGCAGTATACTGCAGTAGGAATAAAATGTGAAATCGACACCGACAGTATAAGTGAAAAAGAATGGGCAGATAATTGGAAAAAGTTTTTTAAAACTACAGAAATCGGGCAAAAGTTAGTTATACGTCCCAGTTGGGAAGAATATGATAACAAGGATAATCGAATTGTCTTAAGTATAGACCCGGGAGCTGCATTCGGTACCGGTACTCACGCCACAACAAGAATGTGTCTGCAACTTTTGGAGAATTATATAGATAACGGCAAAACTATATTGGATATAGGTTCGGGTAGCGGTATCTTGAGCATCGCGAGTGTTTTGCTTGGCGCAAAAAGGGCAGACGGTGT
Source organism: Acutalibacteraceae bacterium (assembly GCA_045602685.1). GTDB lineage: Bacteria > Bacillota > Clostridia > Oscillospirales > Acutalibacteraceae > UMGS172. The sequence continues at coordinate 9,965 of JAZSCC010000173.1, forward strand.
TGATATTGACCCTGTAGCCGTTAAGGTTGCAACCGAAAATGCCGAGCTTAACAACGTTCAGAGTAAAACCAGATATATTTTGGGTGACCTTTGTGACAAAATCGTTGATAAATATGATGTTGTTTGTGCTAACATCGTTGCCGACGTTATAATTTCGTTGCTTGAAAACGTTGAGCAGTTTATGAATGAGGATTCGGTATTCATTTGTTCAGGGATTATTGATGTTCGCGAGGATGATGTTAAGACCGCATTAGAAAAGTTCGGTTTCAGGATAATTGCGGATGTCGAGTGCGAAAACTGGCGTGCATTCGCCACAAAAAAAGGAGATAGTTTATGCTTCAGTTTGAAGAGCAAAAAGCAAGATTAACTGCTGTTACAG
>JAZSCC010000174.1:0-1754 GCA_045602685.1 Acutalibacteraceae bacterium
GACCAATGGATAACCGATGTAACCCGTTCAAGTTCAGGATATGTACTCTCTTTAAAGGTTTGCGGCACCGAAATAAAAGGTTCAGCCTTTCGTTCTTGTCTAAAACTTCGAAGCACAAACTTTGATATGGAAATTACCGATAACAAATTTAAATTTTCGGTGCGGGGTTACGGACACGGAGTCGGTATGAGTCAATACGGTGCACAATATATGGCATTGCAAGGCAATACCTATGAAGAAATTCTACGATGGTACTACACCGACTGTATTGTAGAATAACCGGAACCGCCGATAATCGGCGGTTCCGGTTATTCTTATCATTTTTTAAATTTCGTTAAGTCGCAATTTTAATTCGGCAGATTGCTTCTTAACCTCACTCGGTGCAGGACCGCCTAAAACGGTACGGTCATTAACACACTTTTCAAGGTCTATCGCCTTAAAAACATAATCAGTAAACTTATCGCAAACCTTTTTGTACTCCTCTAACGGCAGGTCCTCAAGCGAAGTGTTAAGTTCAATACACCTTGCCACAAGTTCACCCGTTGCCTTGTAAGCATCACGGAACGGCAAACCCTCACCCACCAACCAATCGGCACAGTCGGTAGCATTAATAAAGCCGAACGATGCAGCCTTTCGCATATTAGCTGCATTAACCTTCATTGTATCAAGCATCGGTGTAAAGGCGGAAAGGCACTTTTCAACAGTGTCAACCGCATCAAAAATTGCCTCCTTATCCTCCTGCATATCCTTGTTATATGCTAACGGAATACCCTTCATGGCGGTAAGCAGTGCCATATTATCACCGAACACTCTTCCCGATTTTCCGCGAACTAATTCTGCAATATCGGGGTTCTTTTTCTGTGGCATAATGGACGAGCCTGTCGAAAAAGCATCATCAAGTTCAATGAACTTAAACTCGCCCGAACACCAGAGAATAACCTCCTCGGCAAAACGGCTTAAATGCACCATAATAATTGACAATGCAGAGGCTAATTCAAGCACAAAATCACGGTCAGAAACACCGTCAAGGCTGTTTCTGGTAACGCCTGACATATTTAGTTTTTCTGCAACCGATTCCCTATTCAATGGATAGGTTGTACCTGCCAAAGCACATGAACCTAAAGGTGACACGTTCATTCTCTTTTTACAGTCTTTAATTCTGTCGATGTCACGCATAGCCATTTCAGCATAAGCCAACAACTGATGACCGAATACTATCGGTTGAGCACGCTGTAAATGGGTGTAGCCCGGCATTACGGTTTCGGAATATACTTCTGCTTTCTCAGCGATAATACCGACAAACTCTTTTAACATATCAACAAGTATGTCGCACTCATCACGCAGGTAAAGACGGATATCTAAAGCGACTTGGTCGTTACGGCTACGGGCGGTGTGCAAACGCTTACCTGCGTCACCTATACGACGGGTTAGTTCACCCTCTGTGAAGGTGTGAATATCCTCAGACACATCGTCAAACTGCAATTTACCGCTTTCGATATCGGCTAAAATACCCTTTAAGCCCTCAACGATTTTCAACGAGTCTTCTTTTGTTATTATACCGCACTCACCAAGCATCTGGGCGTGAGCAATTGAACCTATAATGTCCTGACGGTACATACGACTGTCAAACGGTAACGAACGGTTAAAATCGTTAGTCCTTGGGTCTAATTCCTTTTTAAAACGTCCTGTCCAAAGTTTCATAAATTTTCACCCTAAATGTTTCATAAAATGCCACAAAGCGCAGTGGGGATATC
>JAZSCC010000175.1:0-3256 GCA_045602685.1 Acutalibacteraceae bacterium
AAAAGGACATAGTATTTTGTCACACCCTCAAACGCCATACAAAGAAAACCGAAAAGCAAAAGGTCTACCGCACTCGCCGATAACGAGGAAAACATAAACTTCATAAACTCGCTGAAAAATATTTTATAAATTCGCACCGAGTCTTTTATAGGGTCAAAATGAGTGCTGTGGTTGTCTTTAGAATCGTAAACAGTCTCAATATTTACCTCAAAAATCGGATAACTTCCCTTTGCTGCCAACAACATTCTGGTTTCAAATTCAAATCGTTCACCGTTCAAATTCAACAATTCCCGCATAAAATCTTTAGGAATTCCGCGAAGTCCGGTTTGAGTATCGCTAACACTAACGCCACAAAAAGCCTTACATATAAATCTTGTAATCTTATTTCCAAGACGGCTTTTTCTTGGCACATCATCATAATTGAAATCCCTTACGCCCATAATGAGAGAACTTTGATGTTCTGCCAAAGCCTTGCGGCATTTTGTGATGCATCCCACAGTATGCTGACCGTCAGAATCGGCAGTAATCACACCTATCATATCGGGGAAATTATCAAGACAGTAACTAAAAGCAGTTTTTAACGCTCTGCCCTTTCCCTTATTCTCGTCATGATACAGCACATAACAACCGTCAACATGCTCTAACACCGTGAACACGTCACGATAAGCTTCACCGCTTCCGTCATCGACAATAACTATCGGGTCGCTCAGCCTTTGTTTAATTTCATTGACAAGTGCAATCAAACACTCGCCCGGCTCTAACGAAGGTATCACAATAGGGATTACTTTGTCCATTCTATCCCACCTTTTCACATCCTGGATTTATTTTTTGCAAAAATTAATCATAAATTTTAAAAAAACAAACCAAATTCAACAAAGCAATATGAGTCAACCCAATCAGAATTAATTCCGTTAATCCATAATGGCGAATTATGGAAGAATTGTCCGGGTCCAACCAGATAACACTCACCCTCACTTAAATGGAATGGACCTAAAAGGTTACGAAGGTTTCCGATAATTGTAACTTCAATTTCATTTTCACCTTCATGTAACAGTTCGCTTAAATCAACAGAATACGGACGCCACATAATTTTGCCGGCATCCTTACCGTTGACCTTAATTTTAGTAACGGTAGAGCTTAACCGATTTATTTCAAATGTACGGTTTTTTGCCTCTTCCTTTGAAAGAGTAATAATCTTTTTTAAGGTGACACTGCCCGCAAAGAAAGGATAGCCCTGCTCAACAAAATTACCGTCAGTAACCTTTTTATCTGCTGTAGTAATATAGAATCCGCCGTCAACACGCACACCTCTGCGCGCAATATACTCAAACTTGCTGTCAGTTTTAACTGCAAAATCGCCCTTTAAGTAAACAGCTTCGATTTCCATATCATAGCTGAGTTTATTCTTTTCCGATTCAAACTGCAGTGACTTTTCGATGTTTTTATAGGTTTCCTCACTCTGTTCAAAATCACAAGTAAGTTCAAGTACGTTTTCACCTACAACCACACCGTCAAAAATATCAATCATTTTAAAAGAAGTATCGTGGAAATATCCGGTAACCTTTTTATCAATGGGTTTTCCGTTTAATACAATATCAAAAATCTCGGGGGTTTCGACTACGAGTTCCATAGACTTAAATCCGATTTCCTTGACATTGAATTTAAAGACAACCTTGGTGTTTACCTTGCGTTTAAATGCGCACGCTAACTCCTGAACATCACCTATCGGTAAATTTTCATAAGCCAACTTACCGTCAAAATAAACATCACAGTAATCAAGAGTCAATGTATTATCGGTGATATCGGTTATATCCCACTCACCTTTTAAACTGTCTTTTAAAGAAATGAGCGTCTTATCAGTCTTTAAAGCAGACGGTTTTTCTTCCTCGTCATAGACAAATACCACAACCGAACCCCTACCGTGCATGGTTATATCAACGTTCAAATAATCCCCGTTTTTAGTATAAACTATCGGTCGCTCCTCGCCGGTAAGATAATCAAATTCAGTCGCACTTTTACCCTTAAGTGTAACAACCGTACTTTGTTCAAATCCGCGATAATTGACAAAATAATACATTGTCATTTTGCGGTCTTTGAAATTACGGTAGGTTGATAAAATCGTAACGGCATTACCGTCGGCACCGTCCCCTATAGTAATCCTGCGGCAGCTGTCAGGGATAACCGAAAGAATACTGTTTGTCTCTGTTTTGACGCATTCATTGGCCAACTTTTGAAATTCGTCAGTCTCAATACCGTCAATCATATGAGGTATCATTTCAGTAAATATAATCAGACCGCCCTCGGCCTTAAATTGTTTTAACAATTCAAAAGTGGTTCTTCCTAAACAAATACAAGACGGCACAATGATTGCCTTATAGCTTTGAGTGCCGATTTTGAACTGTCCGTCCTGAACCTTGGCGTGACGTTGTATAATTCTTGCATCACCCAAATGATACTGCAACTGATTGTCCTCTAATATAGCAACAACTTTATGTAAACCATCTCTCATATTATCTGTCGGTCCACGGTCAACGTTATCAAAAGTAACCCAAGCCGACTCAATAGTATGAAGCACTAAAATCGGAAAATCAATCTCTCCCTCGGCAAGAAGCATACCTATACGGCTGACCGCATCGTTAAAAATGCGATATTCCTTCCACCAAGGCTGTTGTTTGAAAAGCGTTGCCGGATAATCGCGTTTTCTGAGGCCTCTTAAGGTATAACCCTCTAAATGCTGACAAAGGTAGTTAACCCCATGCACCATTTGATGTTCATAAATCCAACGAAGCTCTTCAAAGCTGACATCCCATCCGCACAATGCAAATGTTTCAGATAAAATTTGCTTTCGGCCCATCTGGTTTGCAACCGAGGTCAACTGCATTTCGGTCTGTACCGAAGCCAGATAACGACTCAGATGGTCCATACCGGGAATATCCATATACTCATAAAGAGACATACACGAACTGTTTGCCGGAATTTGCAACCAGTAGCCTTCCTCAAAAACGAGATGACCTGTCAATTCACTGCCATTCTTTTTGCACCATCTATAAATTGTGCCCATATAGTTCTCAGCAAAAAGGTCACGCACAAGCTTCCAAAAATTATATCTTACCTCAGCATAACCCTCAACCTCAAAATATAAGCCCAACAACTTTGGAGCCAACGGTTCGCCGTACGCTTTCTGATACTCACGTTCCATAATGAACGACCATGGTAAACCGCTACGCGAAACCTGCGGTTCATCGGTAAAAAAGCC
>JAZSCC010000176.1:0-1904 GCA_045602685.1 Acutalibacteraceae bacterium
CTACTAATTTTTGAAGTTCCTCGTCCCCGTCATTCTTTTTACGGGCCTCAATATACTTTAAATATCTTTCATCAGCCTGCATTGCAGTGCCTAAATTTCTTGCCGCTTCAATAATATCCATTTTAAAAAATCTCCTAAACCAAATTTCATATTTTTTTGCCGTGAAGTACACCATCAAAGCTTACTATCTCGGCATTTTTAAACGTTCCTATCTCTTCCGGATTACCTGGGATTCTCACAACCAAATTTTCCGAAGAACGTCCAATGAGAACATCACCGTCAACTTCCTCAATTAAAAGCCTTACCTTTTTGCCGACAAGAGACTTATTAAGTTTCTGAGAGATTTCCTCCTGTACTGCCAACATCTCACTAAATCTGCGAGACTTGTCCTCTTTGGTTTCGGTATCAGGCATTTCGGCGGCAGGAGTTCCCGGTCGCGGTGAAAAAATGAAAGTAAAAAGTGAATAATACTCAACTTTTTTTATAAGTTCAACCGTTCTTTTGAAGTCCTCCTCGGTCTCACCGGGGAAGCCGACTATAATGTCACTTGTAAACTGAATATCAGGCATAAGCTCGCGTGCCCGATTAACCAGCTTTAAGTACTCTTTTGCAGTATAATGACGGTTCATCGCCTTGAGCACACGGTCACTGCCACACTGCACCGGCAAATGTAAATGCCGTTCAACCTTTTCACACTCACTCATTGCAACCAATAGCTCGTCCGAGCAATCCTTGGGATGTGACGTCATAAACCGAATTCTGAAATCTCCCGGCAAAGCATTAATCTCACGCAAAAGTTCTCCAAAACTCATTTTATGCTGACAGTTTTTACCGTAGGAATTAACATTTTGCCCTAATAACATTATTTCCTTAGCGCCGGAATTTATCAATTCCTTTGCCTCAGCCAAAACATCCTCAGGCTCTCTTGAATATTCCCTGCCTCTTACATACGGTACTATACAGTAGGTGCAAAAATTATTACAGCCCTGCATAACAGGCAACCACTTTTTAAAGGTTCCGTCCCGATGAATAGGAATGCCCTCATAAATACCGCTGTCGTCTTGCGGATTTTCAAAAATGCGCTTACCTAAGGTCAGCTTACGGTAAACAAATTCAGGAAACCTGTGTTTAACCTGAGTTCCAAACAAAATATCAACATACGGATAACTTTTTTTGATACGGTCGGAAACCTTCTGTTGTTGAGCCATACAACCGCACATACAAATCAGCATATTCGGTCGCTGCCGTTTATTTGCTTTCAAAATGCCGACATTACCGAAAACCCGGGACTCAGCATGCTCACGCACGGCACAGGTATTATAAAGAACCAAATCAGCTTGATTCAGGTCTTCTGTAAAGCCGTAACCCATAAGTTCTAAATAACCCTTTAAACGCTCGGAATCACTGACATTCTGCTGACAACCGTAGGTATGTACAAATGCCAACGGCTGATAACCGTATTTTTCCGACAATATTTCTCGTACCCTTTGGCAAAAGCCAAATTGACGTTGTAATTCTATCTGTTTTTCACTAAAATTATTATTTACTAACAACTTAAAAATCTCCTGAAAGCCATAGTATTACGCAAAATACAAACACTTCTCCATATTCCATATAATTATACTATAAAGTAACGGTTATTGCAAGTATATTCTACACTATAAAAGTAAAAAATCATTATTTGAAAATCCGATTCACACTTGATTGCTTTGGCTAACATTAAGACAATCAAAAAGGCGGCCAACGAGGCGCACTCCGTAAGGAGGTGCGCCTCAGCTATATTCGCCTGACGGCGAGCGATATGTGCTTCGCACGAGTTTTGTAGGTTCGTAGCATAGTGGGGCATAGCGACAAAAAGAGCAGAGATTTTTTGGGAACACCCATATTCTCTGCTCTTTTTATAT
>JAZSCC010000177.1:0-8219 GCA_045602685.1 Acutalibacteraceae bacterium
TATTGTGATAATATAATAATAAAATATTATTCGAAAATAATCAATGAATATTTAGTAAATTTTTTATATTTCGGAGGAATTTGATGTATACAATTAAAGAAATTTACGACCTTGTCGGTCAAAAGCTGACACATAATTTCGGCGTTGTGCCGGCGCAAGCCTCGGATGAGCTTTTTTATAAAGCCTCGGTTTTGGCTTTGCTTGATATTATGACTGAACGCCGTGCAGTTTTCCGTGAGGAAACATCAAAGCAGGAAAGCAAGATGGTTTACTATCTTTCAATGGAGTTTTTGATGGGACGTTCATTGAAGAATAACCTTTTTAATATGAATTTAGATGAGACCTTTAAAAAGGCATTGGCAAAATACGGCGTAAAGTTAGAAAATCTTTATGAACTTGAGCCTGATGCAGGCTTGGGCAACGGCGGCTTGGGACGTTTAGCCGCCTGTTTCTTGGACGGTCTTACTACAAGCGGTTATCCTGCAATGGGGTACTGCATTAAATATGAGTTCGGTATTTTCCGTCAAAAGTTTGCTGACGGTTGGCAGACCGAGATGCCTGATTTCTGGCTACCCGGCGGCAGTTGTTGGCTTGTTCGCCGTGACGGTTCGGCAGTTGATGTAAACTTCGGAGGCAATATTAAGGAAATTTGGTGTGATAACCATCACAGTGTTGAGCTTGAAAACTGTGATACTGTCCGCGCAGTGCCGTATGACCTTATGGTAGCCGGTGCCGACGGCAGAAGTGTTAATGTGCTTAGACTTTGGAGCTCCGAAACCCCGTCTATAAATATGGCTGCCTTTAATCAGGGCGATTATGTAAGAGCGCTGGAGCGTCAGGCTATGTCTGAGGTTATCAGTAAAGTTTTGTATCCTGAGGATAACCATCCTGAAGGCAAGTCGTTGCGTTTAAGACAGCAGTATTTCTTGGTTTCGGCTTCTATTCAGGACATTTTACAGCGTCATTTAAGAAAATACGGCACATTGGACAATTTACCCGAAAAAGCCGCTATTCATATTAATGATACACATCCTGCTCTGGTTGTTCCCGAATTGATGCGTTACCTTTTGGACGAGTGCGGATACACTTGGGATAAGGCTTGGGATATTGTTGTACGTACTACCGCATATACCAACCACACAATTATGCGTGAGGCTTTAGAATGCTGGCAGATTGATTTATTCCGCGGTCTTTTGCCCCGTGTATTCCAAATTGTTACCGAAATTGACAATCGTTTCAGGGCATCAATGTGGGAGAAAACTTATGATGCCGGATATGTTGCCCGTACTGCTATCGTTGAGGGCGGCGTTGTAAAAATGGCAAACCTTTGCGTTGCTTCCTGTCATAGTGTAAACGGTGTTTCAAAACTTCATAGTGATATTCTTAAAGACAATCTTTTCAACGACTACTATCGTATAACTCCCGAGAAGTTCACAAACGTTACCAACGGTATTGCTTTCAGACGTTGGATTTGTCAGTCTAACCCTGAGCTGACAAAACTTATTACAGAATGTATCGGTGACAAGTTTATCCTGGACAACAGCAAACTAAAGGATTTCGAAAAGTTCAGGGACGATAAGGCAGTGCTTCAAAGGTTGGCTGACATCAAACATTCAAACAAAGAGCGCTTTGCAAAATATGTTAAGAATGAATATGGTATTGTTTTGGATACCAGCTCGATTTTCGATATGCAGGTAAAAAGATTGCATGAATATAAGCGCCAGCACCTAAATGCACTTCATATCATTTCAGATTATCTGTTTATAAAGGATAATCCGAATGCCGAATTTACACCTAAAACCTATATTTTCGGCGCAAAAGCAGCCCCCGGGTACCACCTTGCAAAAGAAATTATTCAGATGATTATCAATCTCTCCAAAGTAATTGAGGCGGACGAAGCGGTCCGTGATAAAATCAAGATTGTATTTGTCGAGGACTACCGTGTAACCTTGGCGGAATTAATGATTCCGTCGGCTGAGATTTCTGAACAGATTTCTTTGGCTTCTACTGAGGCCAGTGGTACCGGTAATATGAAATTTATGCTTAACGGTGCGATTACTTTAGGCACTGAGGACGGTGCTAACGTTGAGATTCATGAGGCGGTAGGTGACGACAACATTATTATATTCGGTATGCGCACACCGGAGGTTTTAGCGTTGAGAAATCAGTATCATCCGTCGCGCTATTATGATAATAATCCGAAGCTTCGACGTGCTGTTGATTTTATTACAAACGGCATTAACGGAATTCAGTTCCCGGCACTTTCCAAGGCTTTAAAGGGCAGTGATTATTATATGGCATTTGCCGATTTTGAGGATTACTGTGCTGCTCAAAAGAGGGCAAGTGAACTTTATGCAAATACCGAGAAGTGGAATGAAATGTCGTTAATAAACATTGCTAATGCCGGAATTTTCTCGGCCGACCGCTCGATTTATGATTATGCAACTAAGATTTGGAATGCAAAACCTTTGGAAAAACCTACTAAGAAATAAGTTTTTAACAAATTATACTTGCATTTTACAAAATCTGTGCTACAATAAACTTGCAATTAGGCAATTCATACTTTTTAAGATGGAGGTGTTTTCCAATGGCATTTAAGATTTCTGACGCTTGCATCAGCTGTGGTGCTTGTGCTGCACAGTGCCCTGTTGAGGCTATCTCTGAGGGTGACGGACAGTTCGTTATTGATGAGGAAACCTGCATCAGCTGCGGTGCTTGTGCTGACCAGTGTCCTGTTGAGGCAATTTCCGAATAATTTAAGTTGAACCTTAAATTTACATACCCGAGGGGTTATCCCTCGGGTATATTTTTTTATAAAGTTAGACTGGCGCTATAAATAAGGTGAATTTTTTGAAAAATATTGCATTTTTATATAATGTGTGGTAACATATATATTATGTAAAAGTGATAAAATATATTAATTAATAGCGTTTGCGTGTAGTAATTCTGCTTAATTCCGGTTAACAGTATTTCTGACCGAAAAATAATACTTAGGAGGGAAACATAATGGCAATTCCCGAGGGAATACTTCGCCCTGTAAAAAATATTTTCAAAGGGGTAAGACTGCCTCATAATAAGGACACTGCCGAGAAAGAGTCGGTTATTATGCCTTCTCCTGATACAGTGGTTATTTCCATGCAGCAGCATATAGGTGCGCCTTGTATACCTACAGTTAAAAAGGGTGATACAGTGTATGTCGGCACTAAAATAGGTGATAGCGATAAGTTTATAAGTGCACCCATTCATTCAAGTGTTTCAGGTACAGTTGACAGTATCGGTACAATGCTGTTGCCCTCCGGTGCTACTTGTCAAACTGTGGTTATAAGTTCAGACGGGCTTATGACTCCTGACCCCGAATTAAAGCCGCATATTGTTGAAACCAAGGAGCAGTTGGTTGCAGCTGCAAGGGATTCGGGATTGGTTGGCTTAGGCGGTGCAGGTTTTCCGGCACATGTAAAGTTAAACATTAATCCTGATAATGTACCCGATACTCTTATTGTAAACGGCGCTGAGTGTGAGCCTTATATTACTTCTGACTATCGGGAGTGTGTTGAATGTACCGAAAGTATTTTGGGAGGCATTTTCCTGATTAAGAAAATTCTCGGTATTAAAAACGTGATAATTGCAGTTGAGGATAATAAACCGCAGGCAATTTCAAAACTTCAAGCGATGGCTGAAGATGCATTGGGACATACCGTCGGCGTTAATTCAACTGATGATAAGAAAACACAGGCACTTTACAGAATTGCTACTGATGAAGCCGATGTTGATGATACTGTCAAGCTTATGAGACTTAAATCTCAGTATCCTCAAGGTGCCGAAAAGGTTCTTATTTATACGGCTACCGGTCGTAAACTTCCGTTGGGCAAGTTGCCGTCGGATGTTGGCTGCATTGTGATGAATATTACCAGTATTTCTTATCTTTATAAATATATTACCACAGGTATGCCGGTTGTATCCCGAACTGTAACCGTTGCAGGCAATGCCGTGGTTAATCCGCAAAATGTCGTTGCACCTATCGGTACTTCGATTGAGGCGTTGATAGAGTTCTGCGGCGGTTATAAAACGGCAGCGAGAAAGGTGCTTTACGGCGGTCCGATGATGGGAACTGCTTTAGTAAATACCAAAATGCCGTTGTTAAAGCAAAATAATGCGATTTTGGTACTTGACCGCAAGGCTGTAGAAAAATTCACAGAGAATCCGTGTATTCGATGCGGACGATGTGCCAACACCTGTCCTATGGGTTTACAGCCGTTGGAGATTGAGTCGGCACTGCGTATCGGCAATATTGAAAGGGTTAAAGAGCTTTATGCCGACTACTGTATTGAGTGCGGCTGTTGTTCATATATTTGTCCGTCTAAGCGCCATTTGACACAGACTATGCGTTTGGCTAAAGCCGAGATGAGAAATAAAAAATAAGGAGGAGTTAAAATGGACAGATTAACGGTTTCGAGTTCACCGCATATTAAACATCATGACTCCTCTAAGGACATTATGTTTGATGTTATAATTGCTCTTTTACCTGTTACAGTTGCCGGTTGTATTATGTATGGCTGGTATTCTGTATTGCTGGTATTGGTGACCGTTCTATCAGCTGTGTTGGCTGAGTATATTTGCTGTAAGGTTATGAAGCGTCAGAATTCAATTTTTGACCTTTCTGCTGTGGTTACCGGTCTTATTCTGGCCCTTAATTTGCCGCCCGAATTGCCTTTTTGGATGGCGGCTATCGGCAGTGTTGTTGCTATTGTAGTTGTTAAAATGATGTTCGGAGGTATCGGTCATAATTTTGCTAATCCGGCCATTACCGCACGTATTGCCTTGCTGGTTTCATTTCCTAATGCAATGACTGCGTGGGTAGCACCTGCAGGTACTGAGATTATTACCGGTGCTACCGATGCCACAACTATGGCAACCCCGCTTAATACCGACGGATATTCTTATATGCAGTTGTTTATGGGCCGTATTCCCGGCTCTTTGGGTGAAACCTTTAAATTGCTCATTGTTTTAGGCTTTTTATATTTGGTTGTTCGCCGTGTTATAAGTCCGGTTATTCCTGTAACGATAGTTGGTACAGTGGCTTTAATGTCAGTTATTTTCGGACTTGACCCATTATATATGATTCTTTCGGGCGGTCTTTTGTTTGGTGCCGTGTTTATGGCAACCGATTACGTAACAAGTCCGATAAATTGGAAAGGACATATCATCTTCGGTGTAGGTATCGGTTTAATCACTTTTCTTATTCGCCGATTCGGCTATTTGCCCGAGGGTGTTTCATATGCAATTCTTTTAATGAATTTGTTTGTACCTTATATTAATAGAATTACAGCTCCTAAGCCTTTCGGATGGGAGGCCAAAAAATGAAAAATTTTAAAAGCATTGTTGTTACTACCTTTATATTGACACTTATTTGTGCTATTTCAGCCGCAGGCTTGGCCGGTACCAATGAGTTAACGGCTAAACGAATTGCCGAGGCTGACAAAAAGGCCGAGCAACAGGCCATGTCAAGAATTATTGATGTTGACAAATTTACCGAAGCGACGGTTACTGTTAACGGTATTGAAAACACCTATTTTATTGCAGGAAACGAAAATACCTATGGTTATATTTTTACCGTTTCGCATAACGGATATGGCGGACCTATCAAGGTTATGACAGGTGTTGACTTGGACGGTAAGGTTATTGCAGTTGAGGTTTTGAGTGCCTCGGATGAGACGCCGGGCCTTGGCCAAAATGTTACTAAAAAGACCTATTGGGAGCAGTTTAAAGGGCTATCCGGAAAGGCAGTTGTCGGAAACAACGGCAATATTGAGGCTGTAACCGGTGCAACATTTTCATCAAAGGCAGTGGCCGAGTGTGTTAATGATGCTTTGAATATGTATAAAGTGATAATTGAGGAGGGGGAAAAATAATGGCTGAGAAAAAATTTTCTGTCCTCACTAAAGGTATTATCAAAGAAAATCCGACTTTAAGGCTGGCTCTGGGCACCTCTCCACCCTTGGCTATTACCACGGCTGCCATTAACGGCATTGGTATGGGCGTTGCCGCAACGTTGGTGCTTATCGGTAGTAATGCTGTAATTTCACTTTTACGAAATATTATTCCCGATAAAGTAAGAATTCCGGCTTTTATCACAATAATTGCCGCCTTTGTCTCAATTATTCAAATGCTGGTTAAGGCGTTTTTGCCGAGTATAGATGCTGCTTTGGGTATTTATTTACCATTAATCGTTGTTAACTGTATTATTTTGGCCCGAGCCGAGATGTTTGCTTCTAAAAATCCCGTAATGCCCAGTATTTTGGATGCTGTTGGTATGGGTATCGGCTTCACCGCCGCGTTGACGCTTATGGGTATGATTCGTGAGCTTATAGGTGTCGGCACCGTGTTTGGTTTACCTATTACTAACGGCGCAATAGAGCCCATGTTAATATTTATTCTTCCTCCGGGCGGTTTTTTTGTGTTCGGTATGCTGGTTGCGCTTTCTAATAAATTGGCAATTAAAATGGGCAAAAAACCGGTCAAAAATCTGGGTTGCGGCGGCTGTAACGGTTGTGCCGGCTGTGACTCTGCCGAAAATTGTGAAACCGTCGGTGAATCGGCACCGGTTGATGAAAGTATCGTTACCAATGCCGATATTGCAAAGGCAGTTGGTGAGAAATTGCCTGAAAGTGAGGCAACCGTCGGTGTTATCGGTGACGGTGTAACCGATGAAAATGTCCGTACCGAGTCGGAAAACATTGATGTTAAAAAGCAAAACGGAGGTGAGCCTCAATGAATGTAACCAACATTATTACCATTGTGCTTGCCGGACTTTTGACAGAAAATATGGTCTTGGCAAAATTTCTGGGTATCTGTCCCTTCTTGGGCGTTTCCAAGAAAACCAACACCGCAGTTAGTATGGGTATTGCCGTAACGTTGGTTATGTTGCTTTCTACCGCCGTTACCTATCCCATTCACCGGTATCTGTTGGTGCCTTATGGCTTAGATTATTTACAAACAATTGTGTTTATTCTTATAATTGCCGCTTTGGTACAGCTGGTTGAGATTGTGCTTAAAAAGTATATTCCTCCGCTTTATACTGCATTGGGAGTGTATTTACCGCTTATTACTACCAACTGTGCGGTTTTAGGTATTACAATGCTTAACTTTACCAACGCAAGAGTTACCAACTATGTTGAAGCATTGTTTAATTCCTTGGGAGCAGGTTTAGGTTTCTTGTTGGCAATGTTTATTTTTGCCGGTGTAAGAGGCCGACTTGAAAGTTCAGATATTCCTGAGTCATTAAAAGGCTTGCCCATAACCTTGGTTGCGGCGGCTATTGTTTCATTGTCATTCTTAGGCTTTGCCGGTCTTGTAAAGTAAGGAGGGTGACAAGTATGAATCCGATTTTATTTGCTGTAATTATTGTCGCCGGTATCGGTCTTATTTCCGGACTTGGACTTGCTGTTGCCTCTATTGTAATGGCGGTCAAAGTTGACGAAACAGTTGAAAAATTACGTGCTGAATTACCGGGTGCAAATTGCGGTGCTTGCGGTTTTTCGGGTTGTGACGGCTACGCCGAGGCTTTGGCTAACGGTGAGACAACCCCCGGACTTTGCGCACCGGGTGGTGCTGATTGTAATGCTAAATTAGGCGAAATTTTAGGTGTTAGTGTCGAGATGGCCGAGCCAAAGGTTGCAACCGTTAAATGCAACGGAAGTTGTGACTACGTTGGAAATAAAATGAATTATTCCGGTGTTTCTACTTGTAGAGCGGCCAATATGATGTATGCCGGCTCATCGGATTGCAACTTTGGTTGTTTAGGGTTTGGTGATTGCCAGCGTGCTTGCCATTACGGTGCGATTGAGGTCAATAACGGCAAGGCTGTTATAGACCCCGACCAGTGTACTGCCTGCACGGCTTGTACAACCACCTGCCCTAAGGGTATCATTGAAATGATGCCCAAAAGCAAGGTATATGCAAAGGTGCTTTGTTCCAATAAGGACAAGGGTGCCGTTGCACGTAAGGTTTGTGAGGTTGCATGTATCGGTTGCGGTAAGTGTGTAAAGGCTTGCGAGTACGATGCAGTTACTGTTGAGGATAACTTATCACGCATCAGTCCTGAAAAATGTGTAGCCTGCGGTGCTTGTGTCGCAGCCTGTCCTATGAATTGTATAGCGTTGTAAATATTTGAGTTTATCTTTTATAAAAAAACTCTTTACATAAGTCGGATCGTAGCCATG
>JAZSCC010000178.1:0-4793 GCA_045602685.1 Acutalibacteraceae bacterium
TGGTCAACGCCCTCATAGTGACCGCAAAGTAAAACTATTCTTTCATACTTTGAGAGCCTTACAGCATCGGCCTGCTTAAAGGTTTTACCCTTGGGCGACATATAAATCAAACGCGGCTTATCCTCACCCTCACTGTAAAGACTTTTATAGCATTGATAAATCGGCTCAGCCTGCATAACCATACCCTTACCGCCGCCGTACGGTGCATCATCAACACGGTTGTGTTTATTTCCGGAAAATTCCCGAATATCGTGAACCATTAATTCAACCGTTCCTGCTTTCTGTGCTCTGCCTAAAATGCTCTCATTAAGCACCTTTTCGCACATTTCGGGAAACAACGTCAAAATATCAATCTTCATCACTGAACGTCCCTTTAAGCGGTGTAATACACACCTTTTTGTTTTCTATATCAACCTGTTTTACAAAGGTTGGTACATTAGGAATATAGTACTCGTTATCCCCTCTTTTAATTTGCCAGACATCATTTGCACCGGTCTCTAAAACATCAACGACAACACCGTATTCCTCATTAGTATCAGCATCAAAAACATTACAGCCGATAATATCACTTATAAAATAACTGCCTTTTGGCAAATTGCAGTCTGCACGGTCAATGTACACTACCCTGCCTCTTAATTTTTCGGCAGATTCAATAGAGTCAACACCGTCAGCCTTTACCAAACACATATTACCGTGAACGCGCGATTTGACAGTAATATACTCACAACCGTTATTATCAAAATATAATTTTTTGAACTTGGCCAAAAACTCTGCCGTATCACACCACGGTTGAACCTTTATCTCACCCCGTACTCCGTGTGTACCAACTATTTTACCGGCTTCTAAAAATTTTAAAAGCATAATATTCTCCATAAAACTAATTTTTTAAAGTATACCACACTGATATTAATTTTGCAAGAAAAAACACCCCTCAGACGAGGGGTGTTTTGCCGATTAGTCAATCTCAACGGCAATTTTTTCGTTATTACGGTTTGCTGCTGCACGCATAACTACACGTATAGCCTTTGCAATCCTTCCCTGTTTACCGATAACGCGACCCATATCGCCTTCGGCAACATGAAGGTGATAAACAATAATACCTTCATCATTAGGCTCATCAACAGTAACAGTAACACTTTCGGGATTATCTACTAATCCTGAAACAATAGTAACAAGCAATTCTGTCATAGTAATTTCTCCTACTACTGATTAAAGAACATTGTTCTTCTTAAGGATGTCCTTAACAGTGTCGGTAAGCTGAGCACCGTTGGCAATCCACTTTTTAGCTGCCTCAGCATCAATCTGAACGGTAGCCGGCTCGGTCATTGGGTTATAGTAACCGATAGACTCAATAAAACGACCGTCTCTGGGATATCTGGAATCGGCAACAACTACTCTGTAGAAAGGAGCCTTCTTAGCACCCATACGGCAAAGTCTGATTTTAACCATTTTAATGTACCTCCTAAAAAATTTTATATTAAAGGAATTTCCTTCATATAACTACTTAAAATTTAAAATTGTTAGGCATACCGGGGAAACCTTGCACTCCTTGCATACCCTTCATAAATTTATTTTTCTTGGAATTATTGTTCATCTGTTTAAACATCTTTTTCATCTGTTCGTACTGACGCATCAGGCGGTTAACATCTTCAACCTTTTGTCCGCAGCCTGCCGCAATACGCTTACGACGGGAAGCGTTTAAAATCTCAGGTTTTGCACGCTCCTTTGCGGTCATAGAGGTAATTATCGCCTCAACTCGCTGCATTGATTTATCATCAATGTCCATATCCTTTATCTGATTGCCAACACCCGGCATCATTGATAAAAGCTGTTTTAAATTGCCCATTTTCTTGATTTGCTGAAATTGAGAAAGCAGGTCATTTAGGTCAAACTTGTTTTCCTCAAGGCGTTTTGCAGCTTCTAATGCGGCTTTTTCATCAATTTGAGTCTCAACCTTTTCAATGAATGACAGCACATCACCCATACCAAGGATTCTCGACGCCATACGGTCTGGATAAAACTCTTCTAAATCGTCAATCTTTTCACCGGTACCGATGAACTTAATCGGCTTTCCGGTGACCGATTTGACCGACAATGCGGCACCGCCACGGGTATCACCGTCTAATTTAGTAAGGATGACTCCCGAAATTTCCAAAACCTCATTAAAAGCTTTTGCAATATTTACGGCATCCTGACCTACCATTGAGTCGACAACCAAAAGTATCTCATTAACCTCAACCGCTTTACAGATGCGTTTTAACTCATCCATAAGCTCGGTATCAATATGAAGTCGACCGGCAGTGTCCAAAATAACAAAATCATTACCGTAGTCACGGGCATGTTTTACAGCCTCAACCACAGTTTTCTCAGGCTTTTGTGTGCCTTTTTCAAAAACAGGTACATTGATTTTTGCACCCAGAACCTTTAACTGCTCAATCGCAGCAGGACGGTATATATCACAACCGACAAGCAAAGGCCTATGACCTTGAGTTTTTAAACGGTTGGCCAATTTTGCAGAGTGTGTTGTTTTACCAGAGCCTTGTAAACCGCACATTAAAATAACGGTCGGGATTTTATTTGCGGTATTGATTCTCGCATTTTCAGCACCCATAAGTTCGGTTAACTCATCACGTACGATTTTAATAACCATCTGTGCCGGAGTAAGACTTTCCAAAACCTTCTGGCCTATACTCTTTTCAACAACCGAATTTGTAAACTCTTTAGCGACCTTATAGTTAACGTCAGCCTCTAATAAAGCAAGACGGACTTCACGCATGGCATCCTTCAAATCGCTCTCGCTTAATTTACCTTTTGAGCGCAACTTCTTAAAAGCTGCCGATAATTTTTCCGATAGACCTTCGAACGCCATATGTGTCACCTGCCTTTATATTTCTTCTACAGCCTTTTTCAAGGCTTCTAAATTTATATCACTTTTATCCGATTGGTAATTTTCAAATAATCTCTTTACAGTATCACTCTTTTTAGCAAAACCGATTGTATTTTCAAACCCGTGAAGTTTCTTAACAGCTCGTACGATTGCGTCCCGAGCACCCTGTCGAGTTATATCCTCTCCTTCGGATATTTCAGCCAACGACAAATCATCACAGTAATATAATTCTACTAAACGGCGTTGCTTTTCGGGAAGTAAACCGCCATAGTAATCAAGAAGTAAAACAACGCTCAAATCCTTTAGCAAAGCACTCACCTTCTGTAAAGTGTTTTTCATTACAGCCAACATTATACACAGAAATAGCTTGGGTGTCAAGTGTTTTTCTTTACATTTATTATATTTTTTTTCATTTTTATTGACTCTTATTTAAAAATTAACTATACTATTCCTAAAGGGATGATAAAAAATGATTAAGAATAAATTTAAAACGACATTTGCTATACTTTTATGTGTAATAATTACCCTGCCGACTATACTTTTATCAGGTTGCCTTGACGAAACTTTTTCTATCTACTTCGGTGTTGAAACAATGCCGTACAACCTTGACCCACAAAAAGCTGAAACCTACGGCGAGCTTTTAGCAGTAAGAAATTGTTTCAGGGGACTTTTTAAAGAGGGTACCGAAGGCAATATTGTGCCCGACCTTGCTGACAGCATTATTGCAAACAACGACAAGACAGCCTATACAATCAGAATTAAGGATGCTGAATGGAAAAACGGCACACCTATAACAGCTGACGATTTTATATTTGCAATTAACCGTGCTAAAGACCCTTTGACCGCTTCACCTTCAAAAGCATCGGTTGACATCATCGAGCAAATTACACAAATTGATGATAAATCTTTTATAATAAAGCTCTACCGTCCTGAAGAAAATTTTGAAAGATTATTAACCTCAGCTGTTTTTAAACCTTGCAACCGTTCTTTTTTTGAAAAATGCGGTGGAAAATACGGTCTTTCCCGTCAACATCTTTTAACTAACGGAGATTATTCCGTTGCCTCTTGGGGTGAAAGACAAATTAAATTAAAACTTAACCAGAACCACAAAAACATAAAATCTGCACCGGAGAATGTATTTATATCGGTAAGCGCAACCGGTAAAAACAGTGTTCAGCGAATAATTGATAAAGAAATCGGTATGGCTGTAAACTCGGTTGACGATTGGAGTACAATCAACACCTCACATTATGATATAACCTTAAGCGAATCTAAAACTTATGCGCTTATTTTCAACAAAAATACCGATGTCGGCAAAAACTCAGCACTTACCTCGGCATTTGCAAAATCGGTTCACAAGGAGTACTATTCTGTCAGAATCAGTCAGCGTTTTTCGGTTCCAAAATCGGTAATAGCAAACCACTCAACGCTGATTTCTATTCCGCAGTACAAATTTCAGTTTGACTCTATCAACGCCAGAGCCGAATTTTTGGAAGGTTTAAAAGCTTTCAAAGGAAAAAAGCTACCGAAAATTTCTGTTTTAACGGCCACAAACAGTGAAATTAATGCTATTTTAAGCGATATTGTTGCTCAATGGCAAACCCATTTGGGCGCATATATTAACATTACATCGGTAAGCAGTGAAGAAACTCTGATTAATACTGTCAAGGATGGTAATTTTACAGTAGCTTTAGTACCTTTAAACAACGATGAACACGAAATACTGAGCTACTTTACAGATAAGACCTGCGGAATGTATCTTTTTAATGAAGAGCTTGACAAAGCCGCATCAGATTACAGCAAAGCCGTGAATTTTTCCGACAAAGTAAACGCCTTAAGCAAAGCGGTAACACTACTTTCAGAGGAAGCGACAGTCATTCCTGTTGTTTCAACGCCAACTTCTTAT
>JAZSCC010000179.1:0-16715 GCA_045602685.1 Acutalibacteraceae bacterium
AAGGCTAAAAGCTCACCCTTTTTGATTTGCTTGCCGTCATAATCTGAGTCACGGGCGGCAAAGGTAACCTGACCGGTCTGGACGTTTGCATAAGCCTTTTGCATTTCAATAGCATTTGCATCACCGTCGATATCGGGATTAAAATTGAGCATAGCGGTGATACCCTGCGGAATAGTACGGGTGGGAAGTACGATAACCTTGCGACTGCTTAAGGGAATTGCCTGTTCAGCAGCCATAATTATGTTCTTGTTGTTTGGGAGAACAAATACGGTTGATGCCGGAGTTTGTTCAATAGCGTGTAAAATATCATCGGTGCTAGGGTTCATTGTCTGACCGCCCGAAACAATCATATCGGCACCTAAATCGGTAAACAGTGCGTGCAGGCCTTCACCTGCAGCTACAGTAACAAAACCGAAGTCCTTAGTGATTTCTACCGAAACGATTTCATCAGGGCTGTTGCTGGGAGTAGAGGTTTTAGGAGCATCACCCTTAGAATCGTGTTTAGCACGCTCGTGCTGGTCACGCATATTTTCAACCTTCATATTAATAAGCTGACCGTAGGTAAGACCTTTTTCAAAGGCATTTCCGGGGTGGTCGGTATGAACGTGTACTTTGATGATTTCTTCGTCATCAACTACAACAACACAGTCACCGATAGTCTCTAAGTATGCCCGTAAAGCTTTAGGCTCCTTATCGTTTTCACGTTTGACTATAAACTCGGTACAGTAGGTGAATGTAATATCAGCTTCAGCCTCTGCAGCGGCATTACGTTGGGTTGATGCAGGTGAATCCGAACTGATTTCTGCAGATTCAATCATTTTACCGTCACGGATAACCGAAAGCATACCCTCTAAAATTACAACAAAGCCTTTTCCACCGGCATCAACAACACCGGCTTTTTTGAGTACGGGGAGTATTTCAGGTGTTTCTGCCAAAGCTTTAGAAGCACCTTCTAACAAAGCTTCAAAGGTTTCTACAAAGTTTTTGCCTTCTTCATAGGCTTTTGTGGCATATTCTGAACCTACGCGAGCAACCGTCAAAATAGTACCCTCGGTGGGTTTCATTACTGCATTGTAAGCAGCCTCAACACCTAATTTCATAGCATTGGCAAGGGACTCAGAGTCCATATTTTCTTTACCCTTAAGACCTTTTGCAAAACCGCGGAACAAAAGGGAAAGAATAACGCCTGAGTTACCTCTGGCTCCGCGAAGTAAAGCTGAAGCATTAGCCGAGGCAACACTATCTGCTGTTTCATTATTGAGAAGCTTTAATTCTCTTGCGGCGGCACCTATTGTCATAGACATATTAGTACCGGTGTCTCCGTCCGGAACGGGGAAAACGTTAAGTTCGTCAACAGCCTGCTTGCAGTTGACAATATTATTTGCACCTGACAGCAAAGCGTCACGCAAAGTATTACCGTTAATCAAAAAAAACAACTCCTTAAGTAGCCTGTATTAATAAGGCATTACAGCGCAAATTTATTAAAAAAATTATTCTTTAATTCCGTCTATACGTACTGTGACCTTACCAACATTAATACCGGTTGCCTCGCTGACAACATATTTTACCTTGTGGGTTATGCTTTTTGCAATGGCGTTTATGTTCATTCCGTAAGCAACTATAATATGCAAATCAACATTTATCATATCAATATTACCGGTTATGTTAATACCTTTTTCGGTATAGTTTTCTTTGGAGAAAATATTACGGAACTTCTGCTTTCCGTGTGGAGCCATTCCTGCTACGCCGAAGCAAGAGGAAGCGGCATTGCCGATAAGCTTCGCAAGATAGTCTTCGGATAACGAAATTGTTCCTATTTTGGTTTCGTAAGCAATCATTTATATACCTCCGTTGAGTTTAGTTTAATTTATTTGTAATTCCGAAGTAAATATCGGAAACGGTTGACATATTGCTAATATTAAACTTAGGGTTAAAGACCGAAAGTCCAAAGCGGTGGCAAACGGGAATAACCGGCATTTCGGCATTAAAGGCATTAGTAATATCAAAAAGGGAAAGATTTTCATTATAAAAGCCTTTAACGGCACTGTCAATAAGCGGCACCGAGGATGAAGAAAGCTTATTTGATTCATCTTCATTTTCAATTTCAGTGTCAGACGGCTCAGAGGCTTCAGGCGAGACAGAGTAGTTCGGAATACCGTAGGAAAGACTTCCGTTTGAGGTAATAAGCTCGCTGACATCCATATTATTGTTAAGCTTAACCTCGGCTAAGTATAAATCAAAATTGCCGTAGGTTAGGGCCTCAATATATTTATTCCAGCTTAAAACCGAAAGCTCAGTCCTAAAGCCTGCCTCGTTTAGCTGTTCACATAAAAGTTTGGCACATTTAAGTCTTGCGGTATTTTCTTCTGCCACAACAAACTTAAATTTAATGGGCTTTTTGTTTGAATCGGTAAAAAATCCCTCAGTATCTTTACTATTATAACCTATTTCTTTTAAATTTACAACAACATTTTCAAAATCGGACGTATCGGGCAAATTTTGAAGTCTGCCTGCATCCTCCCAAACCGAATTGAAAAGACCGGCCGCAGGCTTTGCATAGTTGTAATAAGCATCGTTACAAATTGCAGTACGGTTAATCGCATAGGCTATAGCATACCGTAACTGAGGTTTGCTTAAATGCCGGTTTGAAAGGTTAAGACCTAAATAAACCAAATTATTGAGATTCACACTCTGAAACGTGCCCGACATTGGCGGTATAATACCGTCGGACAAATCGGTATAGTAAACATCTACATTATTAACTTCCAGATTATATTTTGTTACCTCAGCATCGGGCGCGTTAATTAGATTAACTGTTTTTATCGTTGGAACACCGTTAAAATATGATGTGTTTACATTTAATAATTTGTCTTTTGCATTAAAAACAAACCGTCCCGACCCGATAGGCGGAAGCTCAATTTTATTTTCATCCTGCCGTAAGTCCGAATCCTTTTTTATGATAGGAAAATCCAACAAATTTTTAAAATACGGGTCGGCTTTGGTCAGGGTTATTATAATCTTGTCAATGCCGTCGGATTCATAATTTTTTATATTAGATAATTGCTGTTTGTAGATTGTGTGTTTCGATTCGATAGCCTTTTTCAGTGAAAAAACAACATCATCGGCAGTAACGGGACTGCCATCGGTGAAATAAATCGGTTTTAAGGTGACGGTACATTCTTTGCCGTTTAATGTAATATCTTTGGCTAAAATTAACTGCGGTTGAAACGCAGAATCCAATTTAACAAGCGGGTCAAACAATAAACTGCCCAGATTACGATTATAGAGTGATTCGGCTTTATACGGGTCGAGAGAATCACTGGAATTATAAAACAGAGAAATGCTGTCGGGCGAGGTGTTTTGGTTACTTACGGTATCAAAGGAGGTGTTATTTTGTGTGTTATTGCTGCCGCAAGCCGAAAGCACCGATAATACCAAGAACAAAAAGAGACTTAATATTCGTTTTGATTTCATTGCGGTAACACCTGCCTTTTCGTATAATTTTTTATTCTGATATTGTGATTGATTTAATATCGGTAGTAATTCCTTTTCTTTCGTCAATCTCGAAAATGCAACCATTAAGACGGCATTTGCCTTCGGCTAACTCGAATTTTACCGGTGCATTATCTTTGATTTTGGCAATCGAAAGTTCTTTTTTTACACCCAAAACTGAGTCAATAGGACCGGTCATACCGATGTCAGTGATAAATCCTGTACCGTTTGGTAAAATTTCGCAGTCGGCGGTTAAAACGTGAGTGTGTGTGCCGAAAACGGCCGAAACTTTGCCGTCTAAGTAGTAGGCTAAGGCTTTTTTCTCTGATGTTGCCTCGGCGTGAAAATCAACCAAAATAATTTTAATGCCGTTTAATTTTGCCTTTTCAATGAGCAGGTCTGCGCATAGGAAGGGGTCTTCGGCTTCGGGCATATAAACTCTACCCACTAAATTTATTACGGCGATTTGAGTTTTTCCCAAGTCAATTTCTGCGTAACCTATACCAACGCCTGAGGTGTGCATATTATGCGGTCTTAATAAAAACGGGTCGTTTTCCATTTTTTCAAAAACTTCTCTACGGCGCAAAGAATGGTTACCACCGGTAATCACGTCTGCGCCGGCAGAATAGAGCATATCAAGAGAGGCCGGTGTAATACCGTTGCCGTCGGCTGAGTTTTCACCGTTGACAATGATTAAATGTATTTTGTTGTTCTGTTTAACTTTAGGGAGCGTGCGGATTAGAAATTCACATCCCACACTGCCGCAAACATCTCCGACTGCAAGTATTCGCATATAGTAGTCCTTTAATAAATATTATACTATAAAATTATAACACATTTAAGTTAATTTTTCAATGTGTTTTGCGCAACTTAATCGGCTTGCCGATTTCAAGATAAATAAGACCTGCCATAACTAAAGCTAAGCCGATAAAACCTAAAATCCCTAAACTTTCACTAAAGAATAAAACTCCGACTAAGGAGGCAACGGCAGGCTCTAAAATTGCAATGACCGAGGCCTTGCCGGCACCGATTTTTGAGAGACCGTAGGTGTATAAAAGGTAGGGCAAAACAGTGCAGGTTATGGCAACGCCAAACGAGAGTGCAATACCCTTAAAATTGCTTACCAACGGCAAAAGAGAGGGTATGTTGCATAATGGCAAGTCGCCGATAGAACCGAATAAAAAGGTGTAAAAGGTGATTGTGAGCGAATTGTATTTTGCGGCGGCAAATTTACCGAAAATGCTGTAAAGCGCGTAGCCCAGCCCTGAGCAGAGACCGAAAGCCAAGCCGATTTTTGTTAATTTAAGGGTGTCTGAGCAGCACATCATAAAGCAACCGCCGAAGGAAAGAATGAAAGCGAATATCTTTTGTGAGGTCAGTTTTTCCTTAAACAGAGGAATGGACAGTGTGGCAACCCAAATCGGTGAGGTATACATTAAAATACAGGCCACCGACAGCGAGTTTTCATTGATTGATGACATATAACAAATATTAAAAACAAGAAAACTTAAAATCCCCGTGCCGAAAAACATCCAAAGGTCGCGAAACCGTATTTTGAAAAGCAGGGGGTTGATTATTAAAATTACAATTGCCATAAGTATAACAGTAATAACTGCTCGTACACAAACAATTTGAACGGCAGTAAACCTCAAAGATTGCATTGAACGTGTAAAGAGTCCGATACAACCCCACATTGCAGCTGAAAGTAAAACTGCCATTTCACCCAAACGAGTTTTAGTTCCGTTCATTTTATCACCTGACAGTCAAATTAATCACTAATACATAATTTTACTACCAATTTACATATATTTCAACAAAATATTTTTTCGAACATTCAATAACATTAATATAATAACATTAATTGTAAATAAGGTTTGCATTTTTTGACGTTGTGTGATAAAATATATTGAATATTTATGTACACTCGAAAAATTAATGTTTTAAGGGGTGTTTTAATGGATTCAAGACCTATAGGTGTTTTTGATTCAGGTCTTGGCGGACTTTCGGTTATTAAAGAACTGACAAGAGTTTTGCCTAATGAAAACATAATATATTTTGGTGATACCGGTAGGGTGCCTTACGGTACACGCAGTGCCGATACAATTGTGAAATATGCCAAAGAGGATGAAAGATTTTTACTGTCACATGATGTCAAGCTGATTATTGCTGCTTGCGGTACTGTAAGCTCGGTAGCGGCTCATACAGCAAAAAGCTTGCCGGTCCCGTTTATCGAGGTTGTAACACCGGCTTCAATAGCGGCGGTTAATGCTACCAAAAATGGAAAAATCGGAGTTTTGGGAACGTCGGCTACTGTCAGCAGTAACTCTTATAAAAAGAAAATGCTGGAGATTAGGTCGGATTTAATGGTTACTCAGGTTGCATGTCCGTTGTTTGTGCAATTAGTTGAAGCGGGCTGGATTGACCGCAATGATGAGGTCACAGTTGCTACTGCAAAGCGTTATTTACAACCGTTAATTGAAGCAGAGGTTGATACCGTTATTTTAGGCTGCACTCATTTTCCTGCAATAAAGGAAATCATTGCCGATATCTTGGGAGAGAAAGTTACCCTTATAAATTCCGGCACAGAGGCGGCATTGGCAGCGGCTGAATATTTAAGAAAAAACGATTTGTTAGGAGCAGGTGGTCGCCGAAGGTACTTCGTCAGTGACCGACCGCAGTCCTTCTCATCTACTGCCGGAGTATTATTGGGGAATGAAATTCCTGATGTTGAGACGGTTAGCCTGGAGGAATTCGGAGGAAAATAATGAAGGATGTTATAATTGATATAAAGGGAATTCAGGAGATTGACGGCGAAAGCGATGTTATCGAGGTAACTACTGTCGGCAAAATGAATGTAATTGCCGGCAAAACCTATTTAAAATATGATGATAGTGCCGCAACCGGTGTTAAGGGCGTTAGTTGTGTTATTAAGATTGACCCTGAGGATGATTCGGTTGTGATGTCCCGTTCGGGAGCGTTAAATTCTCGAATGTATATAAAGAAAGGTCAACGTCATATTTGTCATTACCAAACAGGTCAAGGAACTCTTACCATGGGTATCTTCGGCGAAATGATAAAGAACGGCATAAATGCTGAGGGTGGCGAACTTTGTATGAGTTATACTTTGGATGCAAACTGTCAGTTTTTAAGTCGAAACAAGGTTGAAATAACCGTAAAACAAGCGTAAGGAATGTGAAATATGTCAAAAATTGTTAAATCTACAAGGGAAAGTATTAAGGATATTATTATCAATGCTGCGAAAAAAGCAATTAGTGCAGGTTCATTACCTGAGGCTCAGTTGTCTCAGTTTAATGTTGAAGTGCCGGCTGACCGTGCCCACGGTGATTTCGCTGTAAACGCGGCTATGGTGTGGGCAAAGGCTTTTCGCTCAAGTCCCAGAAAAATTGCTGAAGCATTGTCAGAAAATTTTGATTTTGAAGGTACTTATATCGAAAAGAGTGAGATAGCAGGACCGGGATTTATAAATCTTTTCTTGTCCGACCGTTATTACGCCGCTATCGTTAATGATGTTTTGAAAAGCGGTGACGATTATGGTAAATCCGATATGGGACAGGGTAAAAAGGTTATGGTAGAGTTTGTTTCTGCCAACCCGACCGGACCTATGCATATCGGCAATGCCCGCGGCGGTGCTTTAGGTGACTGTTTAGCCGCTGTTTTAGACAAAGCGGGCTATGATGTAACACGAGAGTTTTATGTTAATGATGCCGGTAACCAGATTGCAAAGTTCGGTGCATCATTACAAGCACGTTATTTGCAGATTTTTGATTCCTCGGTTGAATTCCCCGAGGACGGTTATCATGGTGCTGATATTATTGAAAGAGCAAAAGAGTTCTCTGATATTCACGGTGATTCATTTATTGAAAAGACAGAAGAGGAACGCTGTGAGGCTTTGGTGAACTACGCTTTACCACTTAATATTGAGGGACTTCGCAATGATCTTGGCACGTACAGAATTAATTACGATGTATGGTTTAAGGAGTCTGAACTTTATAAGTCGGGGGCTATTGACAATATTGTTCAAATTTTGACCGATAAGGGCTTAACCTACGAAAAGGACGGAGCCGTTTGGTATAAAGCAACCGAATTTGGCGGCGAAAAGGATGAGGTACTCATTCGTGCAAACGGTAACCCAACCTATTTTGCAGGTGATATTGCCTATCATTATAATAAGTTTTCCGTCCGCGGATTTGAAAAGGTAATTAACATCTGGGGTGCCGACCACCACGGTCACGTTGCTCGTTTGAAGGGAGCAATGGATGCTGTCGGTCTTGACGGTAATAAATTAGACGTTGTTTTAATGCAGTTGGTACGTCTGGTACGTAACGGTGAGGTTGTAAGGGTTTCAAAGCGTACCGGCAAGTCGATTACACTTAAAACCTTGCTTGACGAAGTGCCGCTTGATGCAGCAAGATTTATTTTCAACTCGAAAGAGCCTAATACTCATTTAGAGTTTGACCTTGATTTAGCGGTTGAACAGTCGAGTCAGAATCCGGTTTATTATGTTCAGTATGCTCATGCAAGAATTTGCAGTATTTTGCGTAATTTATCCGCTGACGGTATTGCACCGAAAACCTTAACAGAGAATGAGTTGTGTGTTTTGAATTTGCCCGAGGAGCGTGAGCTTATCCGTCATATATCGGAATTTACCGGCGAAATTGAGAATTCGGCCATGAGTTATGACCCGGCCAGAATTACCCGTTATGTACTTGATTTAGCGACGCTTTTCCACAAGTTCTATAACGCTTGCAGAGTAAAATGTGATGATGACGGACTTATGCAGGCAAGAATTTCTCTGTGTCTTTCAACTAAAACAGTAATTGCTAATGTATTGGCAATGTTAAAAATTGATGCACCCGAAAGTATGTAGTTTCAATATATTGGAGTTTAAGGTGATAATATGAGGATTGAAAGAATCGAACTTGTTAAAGGCAAAGAAAATGTCTGGCTTGATTGTTACATTGCCGATAAAATATTCAATGATTCCAAGCAAAAGGCACTGTTGGTTATACCCGGAGGCGCTTACAGTTACGTTAGTAATGACCGAGAGGGTGAGCCTATTGCTTTAGCTTTTATGCCTTACGGATTTAATGTTTTTGTACTCAGTTATTCGGTAGGAAAGGGCAATGCCACATTCCCTACGCCGTTGATAGAGGCGTCTTTAGCAATGAAACACATTAAAGATAATGCCCAAGAATACGGTATTGACTCCGAGCAGGTTTTTGCAACCGGTTTTTCGGCAGGAGGCCATCTTTGCTGTGCATTGGGTACAATGTGGCATTTTAATGAGGTAAACAGGGCAGTTGATATGCCGTATGGTTATAACAGGCCTAAGGGCATTGTGCCGGTTTATCCGGTTGTTTCGTCGGATAATTCTATTTGGCACGGCGGTTCTTTTCAAAATATTGCAAGTGAACAGACGCAACAAGAATATGACCGTTGGTCAGTTGAAAAATGGGTAGATGAAAAGTCAAGCCCTGCGTTTATAGTACATACTGCAGAAGATAAATGTGTAAAGGTTAATAATTCAATTGTTTTGGCCAACGCTTATGCTGAAGCAAACGTTCCGTTTGAACTGCATATTTTTGAAAAAATGGGACACGGAATGGCATTGGCTAATGATATTACCTGTAAAGGCTGTGCTAATTTGCATAATGCCCGTTGGGTAGAACTTGCAGTTGAGTGGATAAATGATTTGAAGTAAACAAAGGCGCTGATGAACACCATGTTCATCACCTCTTTTTAAAATTCCCATTTAATATCCCAAATCCTCATTTACTATGATGACCTTAATACGGTCGGGATTACCTTGTACGGCGGTAATAACATATTCACGACAAATTCTTTGAGAAGTGCTGCAGCCTGCAGACGGGATTTCGGCATTACCACATTTAAATGAAATACACTTGCCGGTGGCGGCGCAGGGGGTAGATTTATTTAAGCGGCGGCAGTTGCGAGGTGCGGCTATTGTTTTAACACGTAAAACGGCCTCGTTTAAGTCTTTGACAATTTTGTTTTTACCGACAATTACCACTACCTTTTTCGGACCGTAAATCATAGCAGCAACACGGTTGCCGTTACCGTCAACATTATATAATTCTCCGTTTTCGGTTACGGCATTGGATGATGTGAAATATGCATCACAGGAAAAGGAATCACGGAAAACCTGAGTGATTTCTTCTTGTGTTTTCTCACCGTAGCGGTCAAGAAAGTTGTAGTTTTCGTTTCTGAAATCGGTTAAAAGGTCAAGCTCATTTAATGTTACCGAGCCGCCAACACCGATTGAATCACCTTTGTTTATCAAAGAAAAAGCTATTTTTTTGGCTTCTTCTTTATTTTCGGCGTAAAAGCACTCCATATTGTTTTTCTTAAGATTTTCAATTGTTTTATTAATTACATTGGTCATACGATTCTCCTTGAAAACAAAAATTAAAATCAAAAGCGGAAGGATTATCCTGTCCGCTTTTGATTTTAACATACTTTTTTACTGATTACAATCAGATTTTAGTCGACAGGGTCTAAGGGTTAAACATTTAAATCAATCGACGTTATCTTCACCCTTATTTAGTAAGAGGTTGGTAATAATACCGAGAATAAGTGCACAGGCAATAGATGTAATCTTAACAGGACCGATTGCCATTGCCATTCCGCCGATACCGGAAATCAAAATAACCGATACAACGAAGAGGTTTTTATTAGCCTCAAGGTTAACCTTTTGAATCATCTTAAGACCCGAAACGGCGATAAATCCGTAAAGGGTAATGCAAACGCCACCCATTACGCAACCGGGAATAGAATCAAGGAAAGCAACAAAAGGTGAGAGGAAAGCAATAAGCAGGGAAATAATGGCTGTGCAGGTGATGGTTGCAACCGAAGCGTTACGGGTAATGGCAACGCAACCGACCGATTCGCCGTA
The DNA here is from genome assembly GCA_045602685.1 of Acutalibacteraceae bacterium. Lineage (GTDB taxonomy): Bacteria > Bacillota > Clostridia > Oscillospirales > Acutalibacteraceae > UMGS172. The sequence continues at coordinate 10,427 of JAZSCC010000179.1, forward strand.
GGTGGTGTTCGGGCATCCGCCGAAAACAGCACCTGCAACCGAGCCGATACCGTCACCGAGCAATGTGCGGTGCAAGCCGGGGTCTTCAGTCAAGTCACTTTCAATAATGGAAGAAAGGTTCTTGTGGTCTGCAAGATGCTCTGCAAATACAACGAATGCAACCGGTACATAAGCAACTGCAATAGTAGCAACGTAGGTCCAGTTGAATTCTTTAGCACCTTTAATTGCTTCCAAGAAGGTGAATTTTGGAACCGAAACAAAGGTTGAAAGGGTTACACCATCTTCAACAAGTGCCTTAAAGGGAGCAAAATCAAGCACTGCAAGCTGAGGTATACCTGCGAGGTCACCGATAACGGTAAGTATGAGTGCAAAAACATATCCTGCCAAGATGCCGATAATAAAGGGGAAGAGCTTACCGATTTTCTTGCCGTAGGTAGAGCAAAGCATAACGGTGAAAAGGGTTACAAGTGCGGTAGCAAATGAAATCCAAAGGTTAGCATTCATAATAAAGTTACCGTCACTGTCCTTCGGACCGTAGGAGAAAACGTCCTTAATGGCGGCACCGGCTAAAGACAGACCGATAATAGCAACGGTGGGTCCGATAACTGCAGCAGGCATAAGCTTTTTAATCCAGTTAACGCCGATTAGTTTAATAATTATAGCGATAATAACGTATACAAGACCTGCGAAAACAGCACCCAGGATAAGGCCTAAATAACCGAGCGACATTGAAACACCGCCGGCAAAGGCTGCAAACATAGAACCGATAAATGCGAAGGAAGAACCTAAGAAAACAGGGCTGCGGAATTTGGTAAAGAGCTGATAAACGATTGTACCGACACCGGCACCGAAAAGGGCTGCGGAAGCCGACATTCCGTTTCCGATGATAGCCGGAACGGCGATGGTTGCGGCCATAATAGCCAACAACTGCTGGATTGCAAACACAATCATTTGACCGAACTTCGGCTTGTCCTTGACGTTGTAAATGAGTTTCATTTTCATACCCCCAAAATATAGTATAGGAACTTACCTTTTTGATAATAACACAACAATATATGATTGTAAATAGTGTTATGTAAATCTGTGTCGAATTTTTTTAAAAAACATCGTCCCGCCGAATCTGACAGGACGATGTAATATGTTACTGATTATTTAGCATAGTCAATTACTCGATTTTCACGAATAAGGTTAACCTTAATCTGACCGGGATAGTCAAGGTTGTTTTCAATTTCTTTTACAATATCGCGTGCAACCAAAATCATCTGGTCGTCGTTAATTGCCTCAGGTTTAACCATAACGCGAATTTCACGGCCGGCCTGAATGGCGAATGAGGTTTCAACACCGCTGAAGGAATTGGCGATTTCCTCCAACTTTTCAAGACGCTTGATATAGCTTTCGATATTTTCGCGTCTGGCACCGGGTCGTGCAGCCGAAATCGCGTCAGCGGCCTGTACAAGACAAGCGATAACCGTTTTAGCCTCAACATCACCGTGGTGAGCATGAATAGCGTGGATAACGGCGTCATTTTCCTTGTATTTTTTGGCAACCTCAACACCCAGTTGGATGTGCGAACCTTCTTGCTCGTGGTCAATGGCTTTGCCGATATCGTGTAATAAACCGGCACGTTTGGCAAGCGAAATATCCTCGCCTAATTCTGCAGCTAAAAGACCGGTAATATAACAAACCTCAAGCGAATGGTTAAGTACATTCTGTCCATAGCTGGTACGGTAGAACAGTCGACCCAAAAGCTTTACAATTTCGGGGTGCATACTGTGAATACCGGCGTCAAGCATAGCCTGCTCGCCTTTTTGCTTAATAGTGCGTTCAACTTCCTGACGGGACTTTTCAACCGTTTCTTCGATGCGAGCCGGATGAATACGTCCGTCAATAATTAATTTTTCAAGGGTTAAACGGGCAATTTCGCGGCGAATAGGGTCAAAGCTTGAGACGGTAATTGCTTCAGGTGTATCATCAATAATCAGGTCAACACCGGTAGCGGTTTCCAAAGCTCTGATATTACGGCCCTCACGTCCGATAATTCTGCCTTTCATTTCGTCATTGGGAAGTGCTACTACAGAAACGGTAGCCTCTGACGAATGGTCGGCAGCACAGCGCTGAATTGCCATTGAGATAAGCTCTCTGGCACGCTGGTCGGCCTCTTCCTTTAACTGTTGGTCGTACTCGGAAATTTTCATTGCCTTTTCATGTTGTAATTCGCCGTCTAAAAGATTTAAGAGCTGAGCTTTTGCCTGTTCGGCGGTAAAGCCTGAAATTTTTTCAAGCATATCAAACTGGCTTTTTTTCAATTGCTCGGCTTCGGCCAAGCGTTCTTCGACTGTTTTTTGACGCTCGGCTAATTTGTTTTCCTTAACTTCAAGGTTTTCAATCTTACGCTCCAATGACTCTTCTTTCTGTTGGATTCTGTGTTCCTGACGCTGTACCTCGGCACGACGCTCACGTAAATCCTTTTCGGTTTCATTGCGCGATTTAATAATTTCATCTTTTGCTTCTAGAATGGCTTCTTTTTTCTTGGCTTCGGCATTTTTCATAGCATCGTTCAAGATACGTCTTGCCTCGTCCTCAGCAGAGCCAATTGCGGCTTCTGCGGTTCTGCGGCGGTGTGATGAGCCTAAAAAGAAAGCAATAACGGCTATGACAAGCGCTGCAGCACCCTCTATGATGTACCACAACATATTCGGTACCTCCTTTATATATAATAACTGCTGTTGGGTTATCGGTTTTGCATAACAAAGGAAAGTGTTGTACAAAAGCTTCCGACAACCATCCGGTCGCATGTTCACCGGGGTATATTAAAATATTACTTCTCAATCGCCAATATGAGTACATAATACATCATTATATCCTTCTATATTGTATAACTAAATGAGTGTTATGTCAAGTATATTTTGCGGTACAGTGTTAAAAATTACACAATATATATTATTTTTTGACAAAAAACGCGCCGAAACTTTTCGGCGCGTCATTTTTAAAATTTAAACTAAATAGAAGTTCCTATTTTTTCACCGTATCTGATATTGGTCTCAAGATTATTAGCGGTGTTGGTTAAAAATTCAGGGTCAAGGTTTAATTTATCCTTTTCGGTTAAAACGATTACGGTTGAACCGCCAAATTCAAAAAAACCTTTTTCTTTACCTTTTTTTACAACACAACCGTGCTTTTTGTTATTTCGTATGCGACCGACCATCATAGCACCGACCTCAATCTGAACAACCGTGCCAAATTTTTCGGTGTTTAACACAGTATATTCTCGGGCGTTTTCACGAAAGACAGGGTATCTTCTCATTGCAATAGGCTGTACGGTATGGTATTTACCTTTTATATGTATTGTGCTTTCGGCTCTGCCGTCGGCAACCCAACCATATCGGTGGTAATTATCAACAGCCAAGCGGAAAATTAAACAGTATCCGCCCGAAAACCTTTCGGCAAGTGCTTCGTTTTCCAATAAATCGGCAATTTTATAGTCAATGCCTTTTACGGTAAAATATTGCTCAGGAGTGATAGTGTACGCCGAAAGTCTTGCATCTGCCGGACTTATGAAGGCATTTTTCTCATCACAAACAGGTCTTGCACCGACCTTTACCTTTCGTGTAAAAAAATCGTTAAACGATTTGAATTTTCTTTCCTCGTAATCTGCCATATTAATTTTATTGGATTTTATAAAACCTTTTACGAAAAGGGAGGAAATTGGGCAACTAAGGCAAAGTCCCGCAACAAGTGATATAGGTTTACATATTAACAGTCGCAAAAAGCATCTTCCGACTGCGGTGTCATATAAAAACCGGAGCGAGCCTGCTCCGGTTTTATTTATGCTTTCGGTTGTTCTCATTATATTTTTAAAACCTTTAAAAGAATTAAAATTACAAGTTCGATAAGCCCGATAAAAATAAGTATAAGTACACCCTTAAAATTAGGTTTTTTAATTTTAAGGCTTTTTACTACAAACAGAATTCCGGTCAGCAACATTGCACCGAAGTAAATATATTCGACATGTGGTTTTAACACCGAGATAAAGTGTGCCAGGAAGAAAAACGGGAAAATAAGTGCTGATGAAGTGACCGGCAGACCCTGATAGTTTTTTCGTTTTTCGGTTGTTTTTTGCTGACGTTCTTCTTCAACTACGTTAAAGTAAGCCAAGCGGATAAGTGCTGCTAAAACAAACAGACTGAAAACGGGTATATACAGCGGACTTTTCATACCGACAGTATATCCGATACAACAGGGCAGCACCCCGAAGCAAACGAGGTCACACAATGAATCGATTTGAATACCAAAACGCTTTTCCTGCTCGGTACTGCTTGTTCTTGTTCTTGCAATCCGACCGTCAAAAGCATCACAAAGACCTGAAAAAAGCAAACATATTGTGGCAAGTCCCGGATGACCGCAACCTATTAAGCAAAACCAAATACCTGTTACGCCGGAGAAGAGTGACAGATAGGTTAAAATTACAGTGTAATTATAAAATCCCAACATAAATTTTGCACCTCAAAACAAAATCTATTAAAATTTTGAACATAATTCGACATATTACAAAAACAGTATAACATAAACAGACAAAAAATAAAAGAGTTATTTTTAATAATCCGATAAAAAATATAATGGGAATAAACTTGATTTTTTGACGATATTAATTTATGATGTATATACAGTATAAAAGGAGAGTATTATATGAATATTTGTGTTTATGGTGCCGCAAGTGATAATATTTTGAAAATATATATTACCGAGGGCGAAAAATTGGGTAACGAGCTGTCAAAAAGAGGGCATAATCTTGTTTTTGGCGGTGGCGGCAGCGGTCTTATGGGTGCAGTGGCCAGAGGTGCTCATCGTGACAGCAAGGCTAAAATAACCGGTATTGTGCCGAATTTTTTTATGGATAACGGTAAACGGGTTGATGGCGTTTTATTCAATGAAATTGATGAATTTATTGAAACCGACACTATGCGCGAACGCAAAAAACTGCTTGATGAAATGAGCGATGCTTTTATTATTACCCCGGGCGGTATAGGAACTTATGATGAGCTGTTTGAAATGCTTACTCTGAAAAATTTAGGCCGACACAAAAAGCCTATGGCGGTGCTTAATACCAACGGTTATTACGATGGTCTTTTAGCCGTTTTATATGAAGGCATTAATGGTGGATTTATCGGCGAAAAGGTTAAGGATTTGTTATTTGTAAGCGCTGATATTAACGAAATTTTGGATTATGTTGAGAAAAATTGTTGATTATAATGACGCTCCCTGTTTTTGGGAGCTCTTATTTGATTGTGATGTGTAACTTATGGGAATGTGGGTTTTATTAACGGCCTTTTACGGTCTTGCTAAAGGTGCTCGGGACGGCTTGAAAAAGAAAGCCTTGGAAAAGAGCAGTGTTATGGAAGTTTTGTTTTTCCATACGGCACTTGCTTTCCTTTTTACAATACCGTTTTCTCGAAATGTTTTCGGAATACCTTTGGTTTATCATTTGTGGATATTTATCAAATCGTTTGTAATCTTTTTGGCATGGATTTTGGCTTTTACCTCAATCAAAAAAATGCCGGTTAGTTTTTACGGTGTTATGGATTCAGCAAGAATGCTGTTTTCAACCGCTATTGCCTTGATTTTTTTAGGCGAATCAATGACTTTGTCTAAGGGAATCGGTTTAGGTTTGGTATTAGGCGGTATTATCACCGTGAATTTAGGTCACCACGACTCAGAAGAGGATATAAACTTCAAGTATATAGCAATTTCATTGCTGGGTTGCTTTTTTAATGCTGTTTCCGGGGTTATGGACAAGGCGTTGATGATAAGCGGTGAGATTACCGCATCTCAGTTGCAGTTTTGGTATATGCTTTATATGACGCTACTTTACGGTGGTTACATATTGGCCACACGTGTGCCGTTAAGGCTCAGTACACTGAAAATTAATTATTGGATTATTATATTAAGTGTGCTGTTTGTTGTGGCTGACAGGGCTTTGTTTTTGGCTAACGCCGACCCTGAAAGTCAGGTTACCGTAATGACACTTATAAAGCAGTCATCTGTTGTGGTAACGGTTTTAAGCGGCAGGTTGTTTTTTAAGGAAAAACATATATTAAAAAGATTAATTTGTGCGGCGATTGTGATTGTTGGAATTATTTTTGCAACTTTTTAAAAAGTGGTTGCAATTTATAATTTTGTATGGTATAAAGACAATTAGATAGTATGCGTACTGTGATTTACTATAGGTTGGTAGTCAAAAGTATTACTATTTATCAATCGGTTATGTTATTTTTTAGGAGGAAAAGTAATG
>JAZSCC010000180.1:0-3017 GCA_045602685.1 Acutalibacteraceae bacterium
ATCCGCAAAATGACACCCAGAGAATGGGCAAGGTTGCAAGGTTTTCCGGATTCTTATAAATTGGTGTTGGCAGATACCCACCTGTATAAACAGTTCGGTAACTCTGTGACCGTTCCTGTAATACAGGCAATAGCAGAACAGATAAAGGTGGTACTTGATAATGCGAAAGTATAACAAAGGCGAATGGAGTGAGATATATACTTTTGCTTATTTGTTGAGTTCTGGTATTCTGTACTCTGCTGACAAAGACCTAAACAAAATTGATGAGATATATTTTCCTGTGCTTAAAATCATCCGTGAGGAAACCGAAGGTCAACCCATTGATTACAAGACCGGTGATATAATTCGCATCTATAATGGTGATGAATTGCTCAAAGAGGTTGAAAAGTCGCAGTTTGATGATGTTGTTGCGGAATTGTTTGACAAGATTCCGCAAGGTAGCCGAGCATTTGAAATACCATCTGTTGATGATTTCTTTGACAGTATTTACTGCAACAAGGTCAAGGCAGCATCCAACAAAAAGCAAGACATCACGGTGCAATTACACGATATTAACACCGGTATTCAACCGATTTGTGGGTTTAGCATCAAGTCATATCTTGGTGCGAATCCTACCCTCATCAATGCAGGTACAAACACCAATTTTACATATACCCTTAAAGGTTGCAACGATGAGCTGATGGATGCGGTGAATGGTATTGAAACCAGAACCAAAATCATTGACCGAATCCAGTATTTACTGGATAACGGTTGTACCTTTGAATTACAGGACAATTCCATTTCGGCTCAGTTTACAGAGAACCTGCAATTCATTGATACCATAATGCCAACCTTTGTAAACTATATGCTTTTGTATAGTTACAGGTACAGTATCAAGAGTTCTGCTCAACTCATTGCCAAAATGAAAGAGTTGAATCCTCTGGGATTTTCCAACCTTGAAATGTACACGTACAAATATAAAAAATTGCTCTGTGCTTGGGCTTTGGGTTTAACACCAGAACGTACTGACTGGTTAGGTAATGAGGATGCAAACGGTGGATATATCACCGTTAAAAACGATGGTTCTGTTGTCTGTTATCACCTGTACAACCGTACCGAGTTTGAAAACTATCTTCTTGATTACACCTATTTTGATAAACCCAGTACAAGCAAATTCCACTATATGAGTGTTTACAAAGAGGATGGCGAATATAAAATCAAACTCTGTCTGCAGGTTAGATTTAGATAATGGATGTGTGTAAATGATACTGAATGTTGAAATGTACAATGACCACATCCGGCAAACAAAGGAATTACATTTAACATCATCCCAGATTGAGAACAGTGTCAAAAACTATCCCTATAAAGGCGAAAAAAGGGTTGTGGATGAACAGGTTGAAAATCTGTTGTTACCGCCTATCGCTTTGGTGTTTTACAGTTTACTGTATGATACTGACAATGTTCCATCACCAGATGATTTATTAAAGGAGTATTTCAAACAACCGTATTTTTCTTTTGTTGCGGATGGCAAGGTCAATGTTACTTATGAGAATACTACCGCTTTGTGCAGTGTTGAAAGCATAACCGCAAGGGTTCTGCGAACCTATCCCTCACTGTTACGAGATTTGCACTTTTACATTTTGGCGAATGAAAGCAACTGCTTTGATGCGGTTCGATACTCATTCAAAAAAGATTATGAGGAAAAAATTGACGTACAGATAATGCACAAAGGTAAATGGCACAATGTAGGTTTGCTATTGAACAGTAAACGGTCATTGTGGTATAAATTCAAAAAACAATTCCGGCATAAACCTACGGATGTGTTGTATGTGGAATTGGATAAAACCGATTGTAAAATGTGCGGTGATTATATGCTCTATACGGAGCATCATATCAAGCAGTTATATAAACAGGTGACCAAACTCTAAAAGGTGGGATATTGGTGGTAAAATATATAACCGTGACTATGTATCCTATCATAATAATATTATGGTTCCCTGCCGCGGCAATTTCTAACGCTTTTTTGGCCGCAACCTGACCTTTTACATCGCAAAAATCAGGCACGCGGATACTATCTGTTGAAGCGGTAGGGGTTAGAGGCTGTTTCTCTATAAGTTTGGTTTCGGTGAAATGGTCTATAATTTGTTTGATATTTTCTACTGGGTATACATTTATTCCATCAACAACAGCGGCCTCTATTGCGTTTTCTTTAGGTACAAATATGTTAGCAATGCCGTTTTCCTTAGCGGCTATTGTCATAGCAAGAACACCGTGAACACCGCGTAGTATGCCGTCAAGTGCAACCTCGCCTATGGTAACACAGTTGCTCAAATCGGCTTTGAGCTGGTCGGAGGCCTTAAGAATTGCCAAAAGAACAGGAAGGTCATAAACCGAGCCCTCCTTTTTGCGGTCGGCAGGAGCAAGGTTTACCGTAATGCGCGAAACGGGGAATTTAAATCCACAGTTTTTTATGGCGGCGCGGACGCGGTCGCGCGATTCCTTTACAGTGGCATCGGGAAGACCTACAATGTCAAAAGCGGGCAGTCCGTTAGAAATATCGGCCTCAACCTGTATCATATATGTTTGAAAACCAAAAACGCCCACACTTTGAATTCTTGAAAACACAGCTTCACCTACTTTGCTACATTATTTTTGGGAGCACCTTCTAAAAAGGCGGCAATATTATCGCATACAATTTCTAAAAGGCGTTTTCTTGTGGTGAGCGGCGCCCAGCAGGTATGCGGTGTTATGGTAAGATTTTTGGCATTTTTAAGCAGGCAGTCCTTACTCATAGGCTCGGTGCTCAGAACATCTATAGCTGCGCCTGCAAGCTTACCGTTTTCTAAAGCATCGAAAAGCGCTTTTTCGTTTACAACGCCACCGCGCGCGGTATTGATAAAGTATGCACCGTCTTTAAATTTGCTAAAGGTCTCTTTGCAAAACATTTCTCGGCTTTGCTCGTTTAAGGGACAATGCACCGACACAATATCGCTGTTTTTTAATAGGGCATCAAGGCTTACAAACTTTTTGTCCTTTTC
>JAZSCC010000181.1:0-12405 GCA_045602685.1 Acutalibacteraceae bacterium
TGTCTTAACCGCTTGACCACCGGGCCAAACAAATCCGCACTTATTAGCACGGACCGTTTTAATGGTAGCGGTAGTCGGATTTGAACCAACGACAAATCGGGTATGAACCGAGTGCTCTAGCCAACTGAGCTATACCGCCACATAATAAATTCGGTCACTATCGTGACTTTGCCATTATAATACTTCAAGTTACTTTTGTCAAGAGTTTTTTCAAAAATCTTAGATAGACTCTGAAATTATTTAAATGCCTTGGCTAAAACATTTAGAGAGTGAATATTTTCCCAACACGAAAAACCTTGCTTTATTGTGTCGGTTACAGTATAATATTAAGTATAAAATGAGTAAGTGTGTGTACTTTTTAAAAAACAGGTTTAAGGGTGGAATTCAGATGTTAAAAAAAGGCGTGGCGGTTATCTTTGCTTTGCTGATGTTAATACTTACAGTGGGTTGCGGTGGTGATGATGGTAAAAAACCGTCGGAACAGGTGTCAAATGTGCCGTCGTCAAGCGGTGTTACCTCATCTGAGGTGGTCTCATCCGAAACTGTTTCGTCTGAAATAAAATTGCCGACCGACAAAACTCCCGGCTTTAAAAACGTTGACGGGTGGCTTTACTACGTTGACAACAACGGTGTGTTGCTTAAAGATGGCAATGTCGGGGACCTTTACTTTTCAGCTGACGGCCGTTACACAACCGGCAACCTTGAACTTGATAAAATGGTAGCCGAAACACTGGACAGGTTAATCAAGGAAAATCCCGACAAAAAGGGCGAGGATTTACTGCGGGTGTTACATGTTTATTGCCGTGACAACTTTAAGTATTTGAGAAGAAAAGACGGCGATTTGGAATGGGGAGCTACCGGTTGGGCAGCTGACAAGGCTTATGAAATGATGTCCACAGGAAAAGGCAACTGTTATAATTTTGCCGCTGCCTTTTGGGCACTTTCTCGCGGAATCGGGTACGAAACCTACACAATAAGAGGAACCTGCACCAGTAAAAATCAGCCTCATGGCTGGTGTCTTATAAATCTTGACGGTAAGGATTATTTCTTTGACTGTGAATGGGAATATGCCTATTATTATGACCGTGTACAGCATCCCGAGCCTCGTTATGAAATGGATATGTTTAAAATTCCTATGAGTAAGATTAATTATTGGAAATACAAGTGGGACAAGTATTGATTTTTGGAGTGTAAAGTATGAGCGCTGACAGCATTTTCTTTATAAGTTGCTTTTTACCGTTAAGTATGGCAGTATATTATGCCATACCTGCTTTGCGCGTTAAAAATTATATAATGTTGGCTTTAAGCCTATTGTTTTATAGCTTCGGCAGTTGGTCGGGGCTGTTGGTGTTGTTTGCTGCTGCTACAGCTAACTATTTGCTTGGTCTTTTGCTTCAAGGACAACGGTTTCGTCGCGGTGTGCTAACTGTCGGCGTTGTCTCAAACCTTGTGTTTTTGGCTGTTTACAAGTATCTTAGTTTTATGTTAAACGACGTTTTAGGACTTGAGAACATTGACCTCGGCTTAGCTGTACCACTCGGTATTTCGTTTTTCACCTTTAAGTGTATCTCTTATTTGGTTGATACATACAAGTCTAAGGAAAACGGCACAAAAAATTATTTTGATTTGCTTTTATATATCTCGTTTTTTCCGCAGATTACTGCCGGACCGATTGCGCGTTTTGTGGATTTTGGACCTCAGCTGAAATCTCGTGAAATTTCTATTGAAAACGTAACCTCTGGTGTGCGCCGATTTATTGTCGGTCTTGCAAAAAAACTTATTATCGCAGGAACATTAGGGAACGTAGTCGATACGGTTTTTGAAATAAGTGACGGACTTGATATTCGTTTGGCTTGGCTTGGAGCTATTGGCTATAGTTTGCAGATTTATTTTGATTTTTCGGGCTATAGTGATATGGCAATTGGTATGGGCAAAATGTTCGGGTTTGGCACAAAAGAAAACTTTAATTATCCGTATATTGCTTCATCAATAGGAAACTTTTGGAGGCGTTGGCATATCAGTCTTTCGTCTTGGTTTAAAGATTATTTGTATATACCTTTGGGTGGCAACCGCAAGGGAAAGCTTATGGCGGCGCTTAATAAGGCAATAGTTTTCACTCTTTGCGGCATTTGGCACGGTGCTAATATGACCTTCCTGGTATGGGGCTTCTGGCACGGACTTTTGTCGGCTGCCGAAAGTCTGAATATTGTCCCTGTCAGAAAACTTGAGGCTTCAAAGGGCGGTAGAATTGTCGGCCGGATTTACACACTGTTAGCTGTGTGTTTAGGTTTTGTAATGTTCCGTGCCGTATCGGTTGAACAGGGCTTTTCAGTCATAGGTGCAATGTTTGCAGGGTTTAATTTTACAGACAGTTCAACCGTGTTGCTTCACTCTTTGTTGAACACAGAGACAGCCGTAATTCTTATATTAGGCGTGATATTTTCGATGCCGGTCAAGGCTTGGTTTGAAAAGTTTATTAAAATAAAACCCGTTTTAGAGGTTTTGTGTTATGTCGGCACACTTTTATTATTTGTGCTTTGCATAGGCAAAATGGCTTCGGGTGGATTTGCCCCCTTTATTTATGCACAGTTCTGAGGTGAAATATGAACAAGATTTTTAAGAGTTTGTATTTGGTATTGTTCTTCGGAATAAGTATAGTATTAAGCCTTGGGATTTTTGTTTTTGGCGAATCAAAGGCGGCAGGAAATGAAATTTTGAGCGTTGCGCCCGTCATAAAAAACGAAGACGGTTCTTTGAATGAAAATTATCTTGCCGATTTATCCAAGTGGATTAACGACCGCTTTTATTTAAGACAGGAGTTCATCACGCTGGACAATCTTGTTACGGCAGGCTTTGGTGCTTCGGGGGAGGAAAAGGTTGTTGTGGGGGCTGACGGTTGGCTTTTCTTTAAGGATACCGTTGGGGATTATACCGGTACAGAGGCTTTAAGTGAGCGCGAACTGTATTCGGTTTTCAAAAACATACAGCTTATGAATGAATACTGTATAAATTCAGGACGCGATTTCAGTTTTGTGATTGCCCCTAACAAAAATTCGGTTTACGGTGAATATATGCCGGATTACGGGGTAAAATCGAAGCAGACAGATGCCAAAAAACTTATGGCTATGTTAAAATCGGCAGGAATAAAGTCTCCTGACCTTTTTGGCGCAATAGGCAAAAAAGATGAGCAGTTGTATTTCTCACACGATTCGCACTGGAATTCCAAAGGAGCCGCTTTGGGTGCCGATGTAATTAATAACGCTTTCGGAGTTAAAACCGACTTTTTTGACGGCAAGTTTTCTGTTGCCCGACGTAATCAGGGAGACCTTTTTGGGATGCTGTATCCTGCTTTACAGGATACCGAGATTGATTGGATTTTAGAAGGCGAACGGGATTTTGAGTTTACCGGTTCCGGAAAAACCCCGACAAGTATTACCATCACAACCCGAAGTGACCGCGAAGGCAAACTGTTGGCGTATCGCGATTCGTTCGGAAGTCTTTTGTTTCCATATCTTGCCGAAAGCTATGGGGAATGTTATTTTTCTCGCAAAACAGCATATGATTTAACCTTGGAATCAGACTACGTTATGATAGAGTTAGTTGAACGGAATCTGCATTTTCTTTTGTGGTACACGCCGATATTGCCGTCACCCGTGCGAGAAATAGCAGTTCCAAACGAAACCTCAGGCAGCGTGTCGTTAAATCTGGTGAAAAGCATTGCTGCACCAGATGGCTTTACGGCCGTCAAGGGATATTTGCCGCAATGTGACAGCGATTCAAGTGTGTATGTTGTGGCAGACGGTAAGGCGTATGAGGCGCTTTTGACTAAGGATAACGGTTTCTGCGCATATATTCCCCAAGGCGAAAACGCGACATCGGTTGTGTTTACGGTTGGCAAAAACACTGTGAAATTCGACGTTTAATCGGGAGGAAAAAATGAAAAAGGTTTTAACATTGGTTTTTGTGTTGCTTTTAATGCTTGTTTTTAGTTTTTCTCTTGTTGCTTGCAAGGGTGATACTGACAACGGTGCCAATAATAATACACAGTCGGCGGTGTCTACCGATAAAAGTCCTAAGGAATTGGCAATAAGCTGTAAGGACAAGTCGGTTTCCGAATTGTTTAAGCTCATCGGCGAGCCTAAAAGCTCAGAATATGTCCCAAGTTGTCTTAATCCCGGTGTGGGTGAGGACGGTTTTTTAGAGTATGATGGGTTTACAGTATATACCTACCGTGCGGAAGGCGAAGAAACGGTTTACGAGGTTGAATAACCAATCAGAGATTAAAATTTACGGCAGAGCAGGTAAAAACCGCTTTGCCGTATTTTTTGCCTTTTAATTGAAAAAATTTTGCAAAATATAAAAAAAGGTATATGAATTTGTTGCGCGTTGTGGTATAATTATGCTGTGTAAATATACATTGTGGACAATATCGTTTTTCAAGAAAAATTTAAACAGAAAGGTGTTGGGATTAAATGAAAAAAAGAGCCATTTTAGCATTAGCTATAATGTTGTGCTTAGCATTGTCAGCCTGCTCATTGCCGGGCGTGAATATAACCGACAGCCTTTCTCCTCCCAAGCCTTCGGGCGAGCTTTATGATATTCAAAAAGCACTTGAAACCTCGGTTGGACACGGTGTTGATTTGGTGTATCCGTCTTCCGGTAAATACCGTTCGGCCATTATAACCCAGGATATTGATTTTGACGGTAAATCAGAGGTGTTTTCTTTCTACAGTACCGAGACCGATGACAAGACAACCGTTATGCATATTAACTATATTTGTTGGGATGACGGCAAATGGCGTTCGTTAACTGATTTACAGGTTAATGCTTCAGGTGTAGAGTCGGTTGACTTTGTGCGACTTGACAACGATTCAACGTTAAAGGTTTTGGTAAATTGGGAAAGATATTCGGCTACTAACAAGCGGCTATCGGTTTACAGCATAACTACCGGTGAGCTTTCGGAGGTTACGGCGGCTGATTATTCGGTTTATGCAACCTGCGATTTTGATACTGACGGAATTTCTGAGATTGTGGCAATTTACTTAGACAGCGAGAAAAAAACTTCGACTGCAACGCTTTTAGCATTGGGAGACGGTGGTTTTTCGGAGCGCAGTTCTTGTTCTTTAGACCCAACCGTAACTTTGTATTTTGAACCGGTTCTGTCTAAATTCACTGATGGCAGAACGGCACTGTTTATTGATGCCGTTAAGGCAACAGGAATGATTACCGAGGTTTTGAGCATTGATGCCGACGGCAAGCTATATAGTGCGCTGCCTTATACAATGAATTTGGAAAATGTTAACTCGTTAAGGGCTTCAACGGTGCATTCGGCAGATTTTGATGGTGACGGTTGTCTTGATATTCCTTTGGCTCGCCCGTTGCCGACGGTCTTCGGTACAGCTGACGAGCAAAGTGCTTATATGACCATTTGGAATAGTTTTGATGGTAGAGAGTATACCGTTATCGGACACACAATTATTAATTATACCGACGGATACTACATAAATATGCCGGCCGAATGGCTTGACAATATTGCGGTTGAACGTCATCTTGATAGCCGTCAGCGTGTTTTCTTCCGTTGGGACCCGTTAACAGGTGAAACCGGCGAAGAAATTTTGCGTATAATGTCGATTCCGCTAAAGAATTTTGATAATAACCGTGATGAGTACAAAGATTATATTGAGGTTGAAAGAAATGCGGAGTATATTTTTGCAGTAAAATATGCCAACAGTGCATTAACCCCTGAAAAGGATTATTTTAAGCAGAGATTGAAGCCCATAAATGAGCAGGGACAAAATAAATAAAGGAGAATACAATGAAAAGAATACTCATTGTTGAAGACGAGCAGAACATTCGTGAGTTTGAGGTTATTAACCTTAAACGTGTCGGTTATGAGACGGTTGAGGTCGCTTCGGGTGAAGAGGCACTGCGCATATATGACAGTGACCGCATAGGGTTTGATATAGCGTTACTTGATATTTCGATGCCGGGAATGGACGGATTTACTCTTTGTAAGGAATTGCGCCGTCGTTCACCAAAATTGGGTATAATTATGCTTACCGCCCGTACTCAGGAGATGGACAAGGTCAGCGGTCTTATGCTTGGTGCCGACGATTATATTACCAAGCCTTTCAGTCCGACCGAGCTTAACGCCCGTGTAGATTCGCTTTACCGCAGAATTGAACTTATGGGCAACACTCAAACGGCTTTGAGCGAGGAAATTCGTCACGGTGAGTTTGTGCTTAATATGAGACGCCGTACCCTGTCAAAAAACGACAAGAACATAGAACTTACTCAGGTTGAATTTCAAATTATTGAATATCTTTTTACCAATCCTGACACACCGCTTGACCGAAATGATATTTTAACCCGTGTTTGGGGTGAGAGCTACTTCGGTGAAGAAAAGATTGTTGATGTAAACATCAGACGGCTTAGAATGAAGATTGAGGATGAGCCTTCTACTCCGCGTCATTTGGTTACGGTGTGGGGTATGGGCTATAAGTGGTGTACCAATCAAGAATAAAAAGAGGTAAACAAGCATAAAAGAAAGGCGGTGTAGTATGGAAACAAATATAAAGCTTCACAGTATAACACGGCGTTGGATACGCAATGTTATGACTATTGACTTCATAGTTATCTTAATTTGTGAGGTCTTTATAGGTGTTTTTCTGTTCAACTATTACCGTGATATGGTTGCCGATACCGCTGCTCAATATGTACGGGACATAAATGTGTTGTCCTTGACCGATGAGGAGGGCTTCCCTTCGGCCGCGAGAGGATATGCTCAAAAGTTTGCTCATCGCGACAAGGTAGAGGTTCAGATTTTTGATAACAATGACAATATGTTGGTTACAACTAACGGCTTTGCTTCCCCCGGAGTAGCCGAATTAGCCACCGATTATTCCGAAGCAAAACGTTCAGGACACGAAAAATGGTGGTACGGTAAAAACGATAACGGCGAGAGGGTTTTGGCTATTACTACCGTGTTGCCTGATTTGGGGTTGGGTTCTAACGGTGCTTATCGGGTTATCGTATCAATGGAAGATGTTGTAAAAAGCTATGCCGTAATGTTGGCGGTTTGTTTTGCCGTAGGGCTCTTGGTCTTGGGATTTTCCGCCGTTTCGGGAACGTTTTTTGTACGTTCAATTGTAAGGCCTGTCCGCGAAGTTACCGCAACTGCCCGAAAAATCGCATCAGGTGACCTGAAAACCAGGCTTGAGGTTGTAGGAAATGACGAAATTGGTGAGTTGTGTGACACCATAAACTATATGGCATCAGAACTAGAAAACACAGGAAAATCGAAAAACGATTTTATTTCCTCAGTATCGCATGAATTGAGAACGCCCTTGACCGCGATTAAGGGATGGGGTGAAACCGTAAGACTTTCAATTGGCGAGGATGATGAGGTTGTTCGTCACGGTGTTGATGTTATTTTAGGTGAGGCTGACCGACTTTACGGTTTAGTAGAGGAGTTGCTTGATTTTTCACGCATTGAATCAGGCAAACTGACCATTACTCCGTCAATTAACGACCCGGTGGCTATTGTCGGTTCAGTGGTTGATATGTATGAAGAGATTGCCCACAGGCAGAGAATTTCTTTGGTGTTCACAAAACCTGAAACTAACGAAATGATTATGGCTGACCGTGACCGCATTAAGCAGGTTTTTATAAATGTAATCGATAATGCATTGAAATATACCGAGGCCGGAGGCCACGTTGTAGTTGCGGCATTTAACGAAGAGGCCTGTATTCGTGTTACAATTTCGGATACCGGTTGCGGTATTGCAGCGAAGGACCTTGACCACGTTAAGGAAAAATTCTTTAAAGCTAACACCAACGTGCGCGGCTCAGGTATAGGCCTTGCCGTTGCTGATGAAATTATAAAGAGTCATAACGGTCTTATGTTTCTTGAAAGTACCGAAGGCGAGGGCACTACCGTTACGGTCGTATTGCCTACTGTTAAAATAGAGCTCGATGAGGTGACAGAGGTCATATTCCCACCTGAGCAGGAAGGATAAAAATGAGCAAAAAAACATCAATAGGCGGCCAGGCGCTGATTGAGGGCATTATGATGAAAGGCCCTTACAAAACCGCTATGGCCGTAAGAAAAAAAGACGGAACTATTGATATTAGCGACGTCGAAGAGAAACATTTAAAAGATAAGTATAAGATTTTCGGTTGGCCGTTGGTAAGAGGTATGGTTAATCTTATTGAGTCAATGGTTATTGGCTACAAAACTATGATGCGTTCGGCTGAAATCTCAGGGTTTGCTGATATTGATGAGTCGGAAGGCGAGCAACAATCCACACAAAAGTCAGAGGGCAAGGAAAGCGCTTTGACCGGAGCTGTTATGGTTGTGGGTATGGTGTTAGGTATAGCGCTGGCAGTTGTTCTGTTTATGTGGCTTCCGTCGTTAATTTTTAAGGGTGTTCAGTACATATCCCATACTGATTTAAAATATTATAAGGGACTAATTGAGGGTGTTGTTAAAATCGCAATTTTTGTTGCGTATATTGCACTTACTGCAATGGAAAAGGATATAAAACGTGTTTTTCAGTACCATGGAGCCGAGCACAAGACCATTTTTTGTTACGAAAGCGGTGAAGAACTGACGGTTGAAAACGTGCGCAAGCACACCCGTTTTCATCCAAGGTGCGGAACATCTTTTATGTTTTTGATGTTGGCCGTTGGCATTTTAATCAGTAGTGTACTGGTAGTTGTATTGCCCGAGTTTATAATCAGTCGCAATTATATTTGGGTGCCGATTAAAATTTTGCTTTTACCGCTTACCTGCGGTATCGGTTATGAGTTAATTAAGGTTTGCGGACGATATGACAATGTTTTGACACGTGTTATTGCCGCCCCAGGTCTATGGGTACAGAGGCTGACTACAAAAGAACCCGAGGACGGTATGATTGAGATTGCAATAGCAGCCGTTAAAGAGGTTATCCCTTCGGACGGTTCAGATGTAATTGATTGCGGTTGTGACAAAAAATGACAAAGTCTGATTTAATAAAATCAATCGCCAAAAAACTTTCAGTCGCCGGAATAGAATCCGCACGTTTTGAGGCAACACAGATTGTTGAATTTCTGCTTGATGACGGTTGTAGCGTTACCGCTGAAATTGAGCAGAAAGCGGAATGTCTGGCAGACCGCAGATTACACCGAGAGCCGCTGCAGTATATTTTGGGCGAGTGGGAGTTTTATGGCTTGCCGTTTTGCGTGGGCGAGGGCGTATTAATACCAAGACCTGATACCGAAACGGCAGTTGAAACGGCAATTAAGTTACTTAAAGCAAAACAAAAACCGACAGTTTTCGACCTTTGTGCCGGCAGTGGTTGTATAGGTATTACGTTGGCACATTATACAGACTCAAACGTAACACTGTTTGAAAAAAGCCCCGAAGCCTTGGAGTTTATATTTAAGAATATTAAATTAAACGGTGTTGAAGCACAGGTTTATGAGTGTGATGTTTTGGGCGAACCACCGCTTTCAAAAAAGGCAGATTTAATAATTTCCAATCCGCCGTATATCAGGTCTGATGTCATTGAAACATTAGAGCCCGAAGTAAAATGCGAGCCAAGACTTGCGCTCGACGGCGGGGAGGATGGGTTACTTTTTTACCGCCACATAGCAAAGGTTTGGAAAAAATCATTAAACGAGGGCGGTTGGCTTGTGTTCGAAATCGGATTTGACCAAGCCGAAAGCGTTACAAAAATAATGCAGGACGAGGGTTTTTGCGAGATTGAGGTTGTTAAAGATTTATCGGGAAATAACCGAGTTGTTTTCGGAAAAATGGCGTAAAACAAAATTATCGGTCTTGTGACCAAGTATATAAAAGAAAATTTAAGGAGAGATTGAAATGGCAAACGATAAGTCAAAGGCATTGGCTACGGCGTTGGAGCAGATTGAAAAGACATACGGCAAGGGCACTATTATGAAATTGGGTGAAAATGCCCATATGAATGTTGAGCATATTTCGACCGGTTCAATCGGTCTTGATGCGGCCTTAGGTATAGGTGGATTACCACGCGGACGTATTGTTGAAATTTACGGACCGGAGTCTTCGGGTAAAACCACCATTGCTCTTCACGTTATAGCCGAGGCGCAAAAGCTGGGCGGTGAGGTTGCTTTTATCGACGTTGAGCATGCGCTCGACCCTGTTTATGCCGCAGCCTTAGGTGTTGATATTGATTCTATGCTGGTTTCTCAGCCGGATACCGGTGAGCAGGCATTGGAAATTACCAAGGCGTTAGTTCGTTCGGGAGCGCTGGATGTTGTTGTAGTTGACTCGGTTGCCGCTTTAGTACCGCGCGCCGAAATAGAGGGCGATATGGGTGATTCTCATATGGGCCTCCACGCAAGACTGATGTCGCAGGCCTTAAGAAAGTTGGCAGGCGCAATTTCAAAATCCAACTGTGTTGCTATTTTCATTAACCAGTTACGTTCAAATATCGGTGGCTACGGTGCTACCGAAACCACTACCGGCGGTCGTGCCTTAAGATTTTATGCTTCGGTACGTCTTGATATTCGCCGTCGCGATGCTATTAAAATAGGCACCGAGGTTGTAGGTAACAAGACCGAAGCCAAGGTTGTTAAAAACAAGGTTGCTCCGCCGTTTAAAACCACAGAGTTTGATATTATGTATGGCAAGGGAATATTCCGTCCGGGTGAAATTATTGAACTTGGTATTAAGCTTGATATTGTTAAACGCTCAGGTGCATGGATTTCCTATAATGACGAAAAGATTGCGCAGGGCAGAGATAACGCCAAAATGTATTTGGCAGAGCATCCGGAATTGGCTGCCGAAATTGAGGGAAAAATTCGTGTAGCGTTAGCCGAGCAGGCACAGACTGTCGGGAAATCAGCCAAAGAGGCAGCTCAAGCTAAGGCTGCCGAGTTAGATGCTGTTATTGCCGCTGCTACTGCCGAAAGTGCAGAGGCGGAAAACGAGGCAGAGGTATCCATAAAGGGTCGCAGAAAATCCAAAATCAATATTGATGTTGACGTTGAGTGATGAAAATTTTAGAAATTAAACCTCGTCGCAAGCAAATCAGCGGAATAATCTTTGACTGTGAGATTGACCCGAAAGAATGGGGTGCCGACCCCGACGCCGCAGGGTATCTGAGTCTGGATAGTGAACTTTTAGAAATCAAAGGATTAAAGTCAGGGGTGTCTTTAACCGACCAACAGTTAGAGGAGCTAATCTGTGAATCTCACATAAAACGTGCAAAATCAAGGGCGTTGTGGTATCTTTCAAGGTCGGATTGTTCAAGAGCAACTCTTATTGAAAAACTAAACAAGTCGTTTCCGGAATTTGCAAGTGAAACCGCCGCAGACCGTATGGAAGAACTGGGGTTTTTAAATGATGAGAAATATGCCAGATATAAATTCGAACGTATTTTGGCAGAAAAGCGGGTGTCGGTGGGTGTTGCAAAACAACTTTTGCGGCATGAGGGCATTGATAGCGAACTGATTGATATCATCGCAGAAGAAATAGACGTTGACCCTATTGAGCCGATAGTAGAGTTGATTGAGAAAAAATATAAACATAAATTAGGCGGTTATGAAGAAAACAAAAAGGTGATTGCCGCCTTAATGCGAAAGGGTCACAGATACCCCGATATTAAAGAGGCTTTAAGCAGATTTAATATCGAAAACGAACAAGACTACAGCGAGGATTATGATGTTTAAGGTTGGAATGGTAAGTCTTGGGTGCGACAAAAACCGTGTCGATGCCGAGATTATGCTGAAGAAACTGCAGGATGCAGGGTATGAAATTGTGCCCGAGGAAGCCGAAGCGGATGCAATTATTGTCAACACCTGCGGTTTTATCGAGGATGCTAAGACTGAGGCGATTGAGAATATTATCGAGTGTGCTAAATACAAGCAAGAGGGCAAGTTGAAGGCACTTATTGTCACAGGTTGTTTGGCCGAGCGTTACCGGGATGAAATTAAAGAAGAATTACCAGAGGTAGATGTGGTTATAGGCATCGGCTCAAACTCTCAGATAGTCGAGATTGTGCAAGACGCTTTAAACGGTAAATGTGAAAACCGTTACGGCGAGAAAGAGGCTTTGTGTTTAGAGGGTGAGCGTTTACTTACGACACCGCCCTATACGGCGTACGTTAAAATTGCCGAGGGGTGTGACAACCGTTGTACATACTGTGCAATTCCTAAAATACGCGGTCGTTTCAGGTCTCGTCAAATGGACGATATTTTGTTTGAAATTGGCAGTTTGGCTGAAAAAGGCGTTAAGGAAATAGTTTTAATTGCTCAGGACACCACTCGGTATGGAGAGGATATTTACGGCAAGCCACGGTTGGCGGACCTTTTAAAGAGTATATGCAAAATAGATGCAATAAAATGGGTAAGAGTGTTATATACCTATGCTGACCGTATTAC
>JAZSCC010000182.1:0-10109 GCA_045602685.1 Acutalibacteraceae bacterium
ACCTATTGCCGAAGCACCCTTGAAAATTGCATCGACAAGACCTGCACTTTCACAATTCTCGGATTGCTCACCTGCAGAAAGTAAGACCTCCAATGCTTTGATACGGTCATAGAATTTGATTTCGGTACCCTTATCGGTCCGCTTGATTTCCGAAACCGAGTACAAATCAAGCGATTCAATATCCAGTGGCTCATTACTCAAAATGAGCCGAATCGCATCGGTAACCGGTCCGAAGGCCAAACGCTCCAGTCCGTCAATTGCCTTAAGGTTGCTTTTGCCGGCTGCTGACAATCGTTTGATTTCAGCCTTCACGGATTCCTTATCAAGCAAACGAAGTCCTGACCGTTCCGGAAAGGCAAACCCCGCCCTTGCCGCTGCCTCCCGTCCATTACGGCAGACAACATAGTACCTGCAAAATTCATTTTCGCGTTTCGTTAATGACATTTAAGTCAACCCCTTTCATAATAAGGGTATAAAAAACACCGTTGTTGCCCTAAAATCGACAACAACAGTACAACTTTTAAAAAAATAATTTTTATTTGGTAAATTTAATGCTTTTCCTCTCATATAAATTAATCAAGGAATATTTAAAAAGCCATTCTTTTCGGATTGGCGTTAAGAGAGGTAATTTTAAAAATGCAAAGATATTTTATGCCCGAAGGCCGTTTGTTTCCAACATTAAATAACCGACGTATACTATCAAATAAAGCCTTTATTGAAGATGCCGCTGAAAAAGGCGAAATTATAGAGGGCTTGGCATTAAACTGTGACACCGCCCATAATTTAACGGTTGATTTGGGTTGTATGAAGGGTATAATCCCGCGATTAGAGGGTGCTGTCGGTATAAAAGAAGGCACCGTCAGAGATATAGCCCTGATTTCACGCGTCGGCAAGCCAATTTGCTTTATAATTGACGGCTTTACCTCTAATTCTCGCGGAGAAACAATAGCCCTTTTATCACGTAGAAAAGCACAGGAATTATGCTATGAGCAGTACATAAACCGATTAAATTCCGGTGATATTATTGATGCACGGGTGACTCACTTGGAAACCTTTGGTGCTTTTTGCGATATAGGATGCGGTTGTGTTGCACTTTTACCGATTGATACCATTTCAGTTTCACGTATTTCTCATCCCAAAGACCGTTTTCGCTGCGGTGATGATATAAAGGCAGTTATAAAAAGCATTTCTGCCGGCAAGATTACCTTAAGCCAAAAAGAATTACTTGGCACATGGGAACAAAACGCTGACCTTTTCTCAACTGGCGAGACCGTTTCAGGCATTGTAAGGTCGGTTGAAGACTACGGTATTTTTGTTGAATTGGCTCCGAATCTTGCCGGACTTGCAGAACTGAAGTCAGGGGTAACAGTCGGTCAGAGCACAAGCGTTTATATAAAAAGCATTCTGCCCGATAAAATGAAGGTGAAATTAATTATAATTGATTCATTTTTCTCACCCGACACACATTTACCCATAAAATACTTTATTGACAACGGTCATATTGACTCTTGGCAATATTCCCCTCAAGCCTGTGGAAGAATAATAGCCACAGAGTTTGAATAAAAAAAGAGCAAACTACATAGTCAAAGCGTTCAATATATTTTTACAGCGACATTTGTAATTTAACACGTTAAAAACCTGAGGTGATACATCAATATTACCTCAGGTCTTTGCATTTTATCAAAAAGTAATGTTCACCAACCCATTTATAACGGTTTTACCTCAGAATTTATAAAATACCTCTATTTAAATCACTTTTTTGTTGCTGTTTTATCTATTTTATTGTATAATATAATTTATTTATAATTTATAATAAATAAAAACTTTGATAAAAAAGTGTTGACTTTAGTGTGATAATGTGATAAATTATTAAAGCGATACAAATTTATATCCTTGGAGGGAAATTATGGCTATTAATGAAACTCTTTTAAAAAGTGAAGAAAAGGCCGTTTTCAGTCTGCGCTCGCTATACAGCCGACACGGATATTCTCAATTCAAAATGAGCAAGTTTGAAGAATACGACCTTTACGTTAAGAATAAGGATTTTTTGGTGTCTGACGGTATTATCACCTTTACCGATACTAACGGTCATTTAAAAGCATTAAAGCCCGACGTCACCCTTTCGATTATTAATAATTCAACTGATGCTTCGGGCGTACAGAAGCTTTACTATAACGAAAACGTTTACCGTATTTCAGGCAGTACACACACCTACAAGGAAATTATGCAGGCAGGGCTTGAATGTATCGGTCAAATCGGTACTTTAGAAATATCCGAAGTGCTTATGCTCGCAGCCAAGAGTCTTGAAACCATCAACTTTGAAGCTTGCTTGGAATTATCCCACGTAGGATTAATTGAGGCCGCATTTAACGAATTACAGTTGCCTTTGGAATTACGCAACGATGTACTGACCTGCATCAGCCATAAAAACAGTGATGACCTTAAGGTCTTATGTACCGACAACAATCTATCACTTGAAGTCGCTCGCAGATTGTCTGTTTTTACATCAAGCTACAGTGATTGCGATTCGGCAATAAAGGCTGTTTGCGATACCTTTGTTTCGCCTGACGTAAGCACCATTGCCAATGAATTCAAGGTAATAATCGATACCTTGAAAAGCCTTTCCAATATTAAAATAATTGTTGATTTTTCGGCAGTAGGCGGTATGAGTTATTATAGCGGTGTTGTGTTCCGCGGATACATAAACAACATTCCCGACAGTATACTTTCCGGTGGGCAGTATGACAAGTTGATGAAAAAACTGCATCGTACCGACAAGGCAATCGGCTTTGCTGTTTATCTTGATTCACTACAACATCTTGACCGCACAGAAAAAACCTATGATGTGGATGTCATTTTAGTTTGTAAAGACAATATTAAGGAAGCTTTACAAAAATCAGAAGAACTTTCTAAAAACGGCACAACCGTTTATGTCTGTACAGAAGTGCCGGAAAACCTTAGTTTCCGCGAAAAAATCACGCTTTAAAGAAAGTGAGTTGCCAATGAAAATGATTAATGTTGCCTTGCCAAAGGGCCGGCTTGGCGAAAAAGTGTATAATATGTTTGAAAAAAGCGGTTACCCCTGCCCTTCAATAAAAGAGCCTAACCGCAAATTGATTTTTGAAAATAATTCAGTCGGTGTACGCTATTTTTGGGTAAAACCGTCAGACGTTGCTATTTATGTTGAACGCGGTGCTGCTGACATCGGTGTTGCCGGAAAGGATATTCTTCTGGAATATAACCCCGACGTTTACGAACTTCTGGATTTGAAGTTGGGCAAATGCCGTATGGCTGTTGCTGCCAAAAAGGACTTTCGTGATGACCGCACAAAAACTTTACGAGTTGCCACCAAGTTCACAAATATTGCAAGTAACTTTTATGCCTCGAAATGCCGTGATATTGATATAATTCACCTGAACGGCTCTATTGAAATCGCACCGATTTTAGGTCTGTCCGACGTTATTGTAGACATAGTCGAAACCGGTAAAACCTTATTTGAAAATGATTTGGAACCGATTGAAACCATACTTCCGATAAGCGCTCGGCTTATTGCCAATAAATCAAGTTACAAATTTAAAACTGAAGAAATAGAAAATGTCCGTCTGGGACTTAAAAAGCAGGTGGAAAGCTATGATTAAGATACTAAAATACGGTGAAGTAGCAAATTCTGAAATTTTCGCCCGCAGCACTGCCGCAACCGACGTTTCAGGTATTGTTACCGAAATTATAGAAAACGTAAGACAAAACGGTGACAAAGCACTTTTTGAATACTGTAAAAAATTTGACAAAGCTGATTTAACCTCTCTGGAGGTTACCGAGGCTGAAATCAACGAAGCGTTAAACTCAGTTGAGCCGAAGTTCTTGGAAATCATCAAAACAGCAGCTGAAAATATCCGCAATTTTCATTCGAAGCAGGTTAAAAACAGTTTTATTATTTCTGAACAAAACGGCGTTATAACCGGACAAAAGGTAACACCGATTGAAAAGGTCGGTCTTTACGTTCCGGGAGGTACCGCAGCATATCCCTCTACCGTCTTAATGGACAGTATCCCCGCTAAAATTGCCGGTTGCCGTGAAATTTGCATTACCACCCCTCCCTCTAAGGACGGCAAGGTTAATCCCGTTATTTTAGCAGCTGCTAAAATAGCCGGAGTTGACCGCATTTTTAAAGTGGGCGGTGCTCAGGCTATTGCCGCATTAAGCTACGGCACCGAGTCGATACCTAAGGTTGATAAAATCGTAGGCCCCGGAAATGCATTTGTTGCTGAGGCGAAACGTCAGGTTTTCGGCCTTGTTTCAATTGATATGATTGCAGGTCCAAGTGAAATTCTGGTTGTTGCTGATTCTACCTGCAATCCCGAATTCGTTGCTGCAGACTTACTTTCACAAGCCGAGCACGATAAAATGGCAAGTGCGGTTTTGGTTTGCGACAGTATGAATTTAGCAACGGCAGTCAGCGATGCCTTAGAACGCCAAATTCCCAAACTTCTCCGTTCTGAAATTGCCCGAGCTTCAATTGACAATAACGGCAAAATCATTGTTGCCGACGATTTAATTAAAGCGATTGACATTGCTAACGAAATTGCACCCGAACACTTAGAGTTGTCAGTAGATAATCCGTTTGACTATCTCGATAAGGTAAAAAATGCCGGCAGTATCTTTATGGGTAAATATTGTCCTGAGGCATTAGGTGACTACTATGCAGGTCCCAACCACACCTTGCCAACCAGTGGAACTGCAAGATTTTCAAGTCCCTTATCGGTTGATGATTTTATAAAGAAAACGCAATATACCTACTATACTCGTGAAGCGTTAGGTGAGGTCTATACGCAGGTTGCCTTCTTTGCCGAAAAAGAAGGATTAACAGCCCATGCAAAGAGTGCTACAATTCGTTTTGAGGATGAAAAATGAGCAGATTTTTAAACTCTAAATATGCCTCTTTAGAGGTTTACACCCCGGGTGAACAACCAAGGGATAAGCAATACATAAAACTTAATACAAATGAGTCACCGTTTCCGCCAAGCGATGCAGTGATAAAGGCTGTCAATGCCAACGAAATAAAAGACCTGCGCCTTTATTCTGACCCTGAATGTAAACCACTCAAAACCGCCATGGCAGATTTATATGATGTTAAACCAAACAACGTTTACCTGTCTAACGGTTCGGACGATATACTTAATTTCAGCTTTATGGCCTTCAGCCAAAACGGTGTTGTTTTTCCTGAAATCAGCTATGGCTTTTATAAGGTTTTTGCAGAGTTACATAACGTTAACTACACCGCAATTCCCTTAAAAGAGGATTTTTCAATTAATCCCGATGATTATAATGCCGATGGTAAACTGATTGTAATTGCCAATCCCAATGCTCCGACCGGTCTTTGTCTTGAGGTTGCGCAAGTTGAAAGCATTTTAAAAGCCAACCCCAATAGTGTTGTGCTAATTGACGAAGCGTATATAGACTTTGGCGGTGAATCCTCTTATAAATTAATAAATCAGTATAAAAATCTATTGGTTGTCGGTACTTTTTCAAAGTCGCGCAGTATGGCAGGTGCCAGACTTGGCTTTGCAATTGCAGACGAGGAATTAATTGCCGATTTAGAACGCATCAAATACTCAACAAATCCTTATAATATTAACCGCTTGACCTTGGTTGCCGGCACCGCCGCAATAAAAGACAACGGGTATTATATGGATAATTGTAAAAAAATAATCCAAAACCGTGAATACACTACCCGTCAACTCGAAAAACTTGGCTTTTTCGTTTTACCGTCAAAAGCAAACTTCGTGTTTGCAAAGCATAATAAAATCGGCGGAGAACAGCTATATTTAAGACTTAAAGCCAACGGCATTTTAGTCCGCCACTTTAATTCACATAAAATAAAAGACTTTAACCGAATCACCATAGGCTCAAAAGAAGAAATGGAAAAATTTGTTGAAGTCACCACTAAAATTTTGGAGGGAACATTATGAGAACAGCCTCTATCAATCGCAAAACCAACGAAACCGATATTGTTGTAAAATTAAACATTGACGGCAGTGGTAAATCCGAAATCAGTACCGGCTCCGGATTTTTAGACCATATGCTTACTTTGTTTTCTCGCCATGCCCGTTTTGACCTTGAAGTCAACTGCAAGGGTGACACCGAGGTTGATTTTCACCACACAGCTGAGGACATTGGCATTGTATTAGGACAAGCATTAAAATCTGCATTGGGTGACAAAAAGGGTGTTATCCGTTACGGAAGTTCTGTTTTACCAATGGATGAAGCACTTATTTTGTCTGCTGTTGATATCTCGGGCAGAAGTTACTTAAAATGCAGTTTTAACGGTCTTACCGAAAAAGTAGGTGACTTTGACACTGAATTGGTTGAAGAGTTTTTCTATGCCTTTACACGTCAGTCAGAGTTAACCTTGCACATACGCCAGCTTGACGGAAGCAACACACACCACATTTTAGAAGGTGCGTTTAAATCAGTTGCAAGGTCACTTCGTCAGGCGGTTGCCATTGACAGTGAATTCAAAAACGAAATTCCGTCCACAAAGGGTGTTTTATAAATGACCGCAGTCGTTGATTACAAAGTAGGAAATCTTTTTTCGCTCTGTTCGTCTTTAAAGGCCGTCGGTGCCGATGTCACGGTTACCGGTGACCCTGAAATAATTAAAAAGGCCGACCGTATTATACTGCCCGGTGTCGGCGCATTTTCCGACGCCGCAAAACAGTTGCGTGAGTCGGGATTAGATAAGATTATCATAGAACAAGCAAATGCCGGCGTACCGTTAATGGGCATTTGCCTCGGTATGCAGATGCTTTTCGAGGAAAGTTATGAATACGGCATACATAAGGGCTTGGGGCTTATTAAAGGTAAAGTCAAAGGAATGAAAGGTAAAATACCTGCTGAATTAGACATTCCGCATATGGGTTGGAATGCTTTAAAATTCCACAAAGCCTGTGACCTTTTTAAGTATATTGATGAAGGTGACTGTGTTTACTTTGTCCATTCCTATTTTGCTGATGAATGCGAAAGTTCGCTTGTTGCCTCTGCCGAATACGGAATATCTATCACCGCCGCTGTCCAGTCAAAAAATGTTTTCGGTTGCCAGTTCCACCCCGAAAAAAGCGGTGAAGTCGGTTTAAAAATTCTTAAAGCTTTCTCAGAGGAGTACAAAAAATGATTATCTTCCCCGCAATTGATATTATAGACGGTAAAGCCGTTAGGCTTTTTAAAGGTGACTATAACCAAATGACCGTTTATAATAATGACCCTTCGGCAGTTGCTCTCGATTTCAAAAGAAACGGTGCCACCCACATCCATTTGGTTGATTTAGAGGGCGCAAAGCAAGGCGGAACACCTAACCTTAAAACTGTTGAAAAAATATGTGAGACCTGCGACCTTTTCGCCGAAATAGGTGGCGGAATCCGTGATATTAAAACTGTTGAAAAATATTTGTCTGCAGGTGTAAGTCGCATAATTTTAGGCACCGCTGCCGTAACAAACGAAGAGTTTTTAAAATCTGCAGTAGCAAAACACGGTGACAAAATCGCCGTAGGTGTTGATATAAAAGACAGCTTTGTTGCTATTAAAGGCTGGCTAGAGCAATCGCAGTACACCTGTTATGAATTTGTCGAAAAAATGCAAAATATCGGCGTTTCAAACATCATATGTACCGATATTTCAAAAGACGGTGCAATGAAAGGCACTAACCTGGAACTTTACCGCGAGTTGAGTGGCAAATTCTCGGTTAAAATTACGGCATCCGGCGGTGTGTCAAGCATCGAGGACGTTAAAGAATTACGCAAAATGGATATATACGGTGCAATTATAGGTAAAGCTTATTACACCGGCGCTATTGACTTAAAGGAAGCAATAGAGGTGGCAAAATGATTACAAAACGAATTATCCCCTGCCTCGACGTTAAGAACGGACGAGTTGTCAAGGGTATGAATTTTGAAGGACTTAACGACGTTTCGGACCCTGTTAGTTTGGCTAAATATTATAGCGATAACGGTGCTGACGAACTGGTTTTCTATGACATTACCGCTTCTTTTGAAGGCAGACAACTTTTTACCGAGATTTTAACCGATGTCGCGTCTAAAATTTTTATTCCTTTAACTGTAGGCGGAGGAATAAACTCTCTTGACGATTTTGACCGCGTTTTAAAATGCGGTGCCGATAAGGTCAGTGTAAATTCCGGTGCTATTAAAAACCCCGATTTAATTGAAGTCGCCGCCAAAAAATACGGCAACCAATGTGTCGTTTTGTCGGTTGATATAAAAAGAGTTGACGGCAAATTCACCGTATTTTCAAAGGGCGGTCGCGAGAACACAAAAATGGAAGCAATCGAATGGATTAAGCGCTGTGTAGAAAACGGTGCCGGTGAGGTTGTTGTAAACTCTATTGACACCGACGGTGTAAAGCAAGGATTTGACTTAGAAATGTTGGATGCGGTTTGCAACGCCGTAAAGGTGCCGGTAATCGCCTCGGGCGGAGCGGGCAATATTGAACACTTCACCGAACTTTTTAAAAGTATACCGCAAGTTTCGGCAGGCTTAGCCGCCTCTATTTTCCATTTTGGTGAGGTTAAAATAAACGACCTTAAAACAGCACTTTCAAGCAATAACATTACAGTGAGGAAGCAAAAATGAATATAAATTTTGACATAAACAAATTAAAGTTTGATGAAAACGGTCTTATTCCCGCAATCGTGGTTGACGCCTACACAAAAAAGGTCCTGACCTTAGCCTATATGAATAAAGAAAGCCTTGAAATTTCTATGGATAAAGGCTTGACCTGTTTTTACAGCCGTTCCCGTCAGGAATTATGGCTAAAAGGCGAAACCAGTGGCAATTACCAACACATTGTGTCAATAACTGCCGACTGTGATTGTGATGCTTTGACTGTGGTTGTCGAAAAAGACGGTCCGGCTTGTCACAAAGGTACCGATTCCTGCTTTAACGAAACGGTCTGGCAAGCAGAAGACAGGTCCGAGTTCTCATTAGATGGGCTTTACGAACTTTTAATCGGTCGCAAAACCGATATGCCGGAAAATTCATACACAACCTACCTTTTCTCAAAGGGTTTGGATAAAATTCTTAAAAAAGTCGGTGAGGAATGTACAGAGGTTATCATTGCCGCAAAGGACAACGATAAAAAGGAAACTGTTTATGAGATTGCTGACCTTGCATATCACATAATGGTACTTATGGTTGAAAACGGCATTTCAGTTAACGATATCAGAAAAGAATTAGCCTCACGCCACATTATTGACCACAAAGTCAAACAGGAGAAAATGGCAAGTGATAAAGATTGATTTACACACCCACACTTCATACTGTGACGGTTGTGATACACCAACCGAGTTGGTTGCAGAAGCCTATAAAAGAAGCTTTGACGCAATAGGTATCACAGGACACTCATACGTCGATTTCGACGATTACTGTATGACACTAGAAAACACAATACGGTACTGTGAAGAAATCAACGCCCTAAAGCAGCAGTATAAAGGCAAAATGGATATATTTTTAGGGCTTGAGCAGGACTACTACTCACCAAAATATGAACAGGGATATGACTATATTATCGGTTCGGTACATTATATATTAAAAAACGGCCAATATATACCTGTTGACCTTGACCCTGAAGCCTTGAATAAGCAAATTGAAATTTATTTTAATGGTGATTTTGACCTCTTTGCTGAGGAATACTTTAAACTTGTCTGTGATGTTGTTAAAAAAACCGACTGTGATATTATAGGGCATATTGACCTGATTTCAAAGTTTATCGAAAAATATCCGCGCCAGATAACCAACCGCTACAAAGCGGCTGCTCTCGACTGTATAAAAACACTTATCCCTTATAATAAACCCTTTGAAGTAAACATCGGCGCGATAACTCGCGGCTATCGCACATCACCCTACCCCCAAGAATTTATTTTAAAGGAGATTTACCGTTCAGGTGGCAAAATCGTCATAAACGGAGATTGCCACGATAAAAATAAATTGGGCGATTTCCTTGATACAGCAGTAGATTATGCAAAAAGTTGTGGCTTTAATGAAAGACTCATACTTACCCCTCAAGGATTTAAACCCGAAAAAATATAAATCAAGTAGTGT
>JAZSCC010000183.1:0-3038 GCA_045602685.1 Acutalibacteraceae bacterium
CGGCAACCGCAGTTTTTCCGACACCGGGTTCACCAATAAGGCAAGGGTTGTTTTTGGTCCTGCGGCAAAGAATTTGTATTACTCTTTCAATTTCATCAATTCGGCCAATACAAGGGTCAATTTTACCTGACTTGGCTAAACCGGTTAAATCGCGACCGAATTTATCCAATGTCGGTGTTTTGGATTTTTGCTTTAAATTCACCGATTTTCCGTTAGAATTTACGTTGTTACGGAGTTTTGAACCGTCTTCGTGTTGCTGATTGATAATTATACCTGCTGCTTCATATGCATGCTCAGTCAAGGACGCTACATCAACATTCAAATCATTTAAAAACCGTATAGCATAATTGTCAACCTCACTCAAAATACCGATTAGCAAATTTTCGGTGCCGACAAAAGAATTACCAACCTCTCGGCTACTTGAGACTGCAACCTCAACTACTCGCTTGGCTCTTGGTGTTAAATGCTCAGGCGTTAGCATTGTCGGTGTTCCGTTTCCAATATTGTTTTTAACCAATTCAATAATTCTTTCTTTATTAACACCGGCATCATTCAATATACCGGCAGCAACAGAATCCTCAACCGACAAAAGACCTAGCAACAAATGCTCACTTCCGACATAGGTGTGTCCCAATGCTTCGGCGCAGCTTATTGCAAGATTTAATGACATATTTGCTTTAGAAGTAAAACCTCCGAAATTATATTTCATAATATCACCCTTTTTAAAATTAACCTTATATTTCTATACTTTTAAAAATGTCTCTCAAAAATTCTGCCCTGAATTTATCACGTTCAATCGGTGAAATATCACCTTTTATACGTTTTATCATTGCAGGCTGGGTATTAATAAAAACGCTCATTAATGATAGGTCATCAGGTAAATGTATAACATTCAACCGTTCTCCTAACATCAGAAGTGTTATATGCTTCATCATTTCCTCTGTTGTCATTATTTTGGCATATTTTAAAATACCAAACGAACGGCAAACCGAGTCGGTTAAATTCTCAATATGATAACCGTTTACCGCCTCATTTTCCTTTAAAATTATTTGATTTGTAAGATTTTTAAGATTTTCAATGACGCTATCTTCTGTAATTCCTAAAGTTACTTGATTTGAAAGCTGATAAATTGAAGCTTTAGAGTGACTACCCTCACCGTAAAATCCTCTGAATGTCAATCCTATTTTGCCCACAGCATCAGCAATAGCTTTAAGTTGTCCTGTGCTTTCCAGCACCGGTAAATGAAGCATAACCGATGCTCTGATACCTGTGCCGAGATTCGTAGGACACTCGGTTAAATACCCAAGCTTTTCATCAAAAGCGAATTTTAATCTTTTACCTATCTCAGTTTCAATTCTGTCACAAAGATTATATGCTGCAACTAAACATTCACCGGCAAGTAAAACCTGAATTCTTAAATGGTCTTCCTCGCCAATCATTATACTTACTGATTCATCTTCCGATAAAAGCAATATTCTTCCGTCGTTATTATCGGCAAACTTAGGACTGATACAGTGACGTTCTACCATTGCATAGGTTTCAATATCACCTAAGCTTGACATTTGAATTTCACGAAGCTTTAATCCGCCGAAATCACATTGCTTAATACTGTCACTTATCATTTTAATGGTTTTAATCTTGTCTTCTGCACCTAAGTGCAAATTAAACGGAACACCATCAATATTACGTGCTAATCGAATTCTCGTGCTTATAACCGGAGTTTTAAGTTTTTCTTCATACCAAAGCATTTTTATGCCTCCATTTGCTTTAAAAGGTCACGTATTTCGGCAGCCTTTTCATAATTTTCCGTCTCTATAGCCTTACTTAATTCTGATTTAAGACAATTAATTTTTTCTTGTAATTCATCAATATTTTTTGATTTTTCGCTTAAATTATGGTTATTTTCAGCAACAGAATCAGGCCGTTTTCCAATATGAACTGCATTACCATGCAGTCTCTGTAAAGTTGGTGTTAATAAGTTATTGAAAGCTTTATAACAGTTTCCGCAGCCGACACGGCCCACAACACAAATTTCATCAAAATCAGCACCGCAGCACTCGCATTTTTTAAGCTTTGCATTTGATTTCGCTGAATCGGTAAAAATGTTTGTCAGCATCTTAAAAATATTATTATTTTCGAAATGCTCATTACTTTGTTTTGCAGCACACTCAGAACATAAATATTCATCAATAACTATACCGTTAATAACCGAATGATAGTGTGTTGTAACTTCCCTTTTTTTGCAATTTTGACATAACATATACTTTCACTCCAATAAAAAGGCATCAAACCTGTGATAATAACATTTGCTTTAATGCAGCAGCACGTGCACTGTCTCTGAAAAGCACGGGAATTTCACGCATAACGGGAATTGATACAGCTGAATACATCAATTTTGCAACAGGTTCGGTTAATAAACCCCCATTACAGCAATTTTCCAATATTACCCTTACGGTTGCATCGTCAATTTCTTTACCGATAGCATTAACAAGATGCATAAGAGCAGACGCACTGTCGAGGTTAATACGTGTAATTCGAACATATCCACCGCCACCCCTACGGCTTTCTACCATATATCCGTGCTCAGGTATAAATCTTGATGAAATAACATAGTTTATCTGACTCGGCACACATCCTATACGGGATGCAAAATCATTTCTTTGGATTTCGGCTGTATTATCACCTGATTCATCTAACATACGGTTTATTTCAGCCGCAATAATATCACTAAGTCTCATAATTAAATCCCCCTTTAATTTACATTGAAATTATAACATATTGGTCAAAGAAAGTCAAAGGCAAATTTTAAAAATTCATAAAATGTTAATATTCACACAACATTTATAAACAGCATAGTATGGCTTAGAAGACACGAAAGGAGGAAAACACATGTGTAACGGTTTCGGCTCAGGTAACTGCTGCTGGATTATCATCCTTCTCATAATCGTATTGTTCTGCTGTGGTGGCAATAACGGTTGCGATTGCGGATGCAACAACGGCTGCTGCTAATCTTCCATTTTGTTCTCGGTCGGCTCTAT
>JAZSCC010000184.1:0-11604 GCA_045602685.1 Acutalibacteraceae bacterium
AAGGTTACCCATATGGAACGCCACCCCGACTCTGACCATATGTTTATCTGTCAGGTTGACGTGGGTTTGGGCGAGGATGTACAGATAGTTACGGGAGCACAAAACGTACACGAGGGTGATTTAGTTCCCGCCGCACTGCACGACTCTGATTTACCTTGCGGTATGCATATAAAAAAGGGTAAGCTCCGTGGTGTGCCCAGCAACGGTATGCTTTGCTCGGGCGAAGAATTATGCGTAACCGAGGATGATTATCCCGGTGCCAGCGTTTACGGTATTATGATTTTAAAGCCCGATGCAGGAGTTCCGGGTACCGATATGCGTTCTGTATTAGGTCTTAATGATTATATTATTGATTTTAAAATCACTGCTAACCGTCCCGACTGCCAAAGTGTTTTAGGTATTGCACGCGAGGCCGCCGTTGTTTTAGGCAAACCGTTTTTAGAGCCTAAGCCAACATTCAAGACCACCGGTGAAAATATCTCCCAATATATTAATGTAGAAGTTAAAAACTTTGACCTTTGCCCAAGATACTACGGACGTGTTATTAAAAACGTTAAAATCGGTGAGTCTCCTGCCTGGCTGAAAAAATGTCTTATTGCCGCAGGTATGCGACCGATTAGCAATATCGTTGACATTACCAATTTCGTAATGCTCGAGACCGGTATGCCAATGCACGCATTTGATTTAAGGGATGTTGCCGAGCATAAAATTATTGTCAGAAACGCCAAAGAAAACGAGACAATCACAACTTTAGACGGCAAAGAACATATCCTTGCCCCTGAAATGCTGGTTATTGCTGACGGAAATAAACCCTCCTGCATTGCCGGTATTATGGGTGGACTTAATAGCGAAATTAAGGATGACACTACTGAAATTTTCTTAGAGTGTGCCAAATTCCGCCGTGACAGTGTTCGCAAAACCGCAAGAAAACTAGGTATGCGTACGGAGGCCAGCGGCCGATTTGAACGCGGTGTTGATATTATCACCGTTGAATATGCTATGAACCGTTGCTTACAGTTGGTAGACGAATTGGGAGCAGGTGAAATTGTCGACGGCAACGTTGACTGCAACCAAGGTTTGCCCGCCGCACGCGTTCTTAACGTTAAAGCCGCAGATATCGTCTCCTTATTAGGAATTGAAATCCCCGCCGAGAAAATGGTTGAAATTTTAAACAGTTTGCAGATTAAAACCACCCTGACCAACGGGGTATTAGAGTGCCTTGTCCCCTCCTTCAGAGATGACGTTGAGGGTAAAGCCGATTTGGCCGAAGAGGTAATGCGAATATACGGATACGACCACATTAAAGGCAGTACAATGCAGGGTGCAATTGTTCGCGGACGCAAACTTCCCGAACGGATTATGGCAGACAACATCAAATCAACCCTCATTGCAAACAACTTTAATGAAATCGCAACCTACTCATTCATTGGAAGCAAGGCGATTGATATTTTAAATTTAACTGATGATGACAATCGCAAAAACTGTGTGACCATACTTAATCCCTTAGGTGATGAATATTCTACTATGCGTACACAGTTGGTAACTTCAATGTTAACCGTTATGACTACCAACTTTAACCGTAAGGTGCCTGCCGCCCGACTTTTTGAATTAAGCAAGATATTCCAACCCAAATGTTTGCCCATTACCGAACAGCCTTTAGAAATACCTGCACTTTGCTTAGGACTTTACGGCGAGGATGAAGATTTCTTTACATTAAAAGGTATTGTTGAGGCAATCATTGCCGATTTCAGCGATGAGCGTCCCTCATATGAGCGTTCAACTGAAAATTATATGCACCCCGGTCGCAGTGCTTTTGCCACCATTAAGGGTGAAAAAATTGCAAACTTCGGAGAGGTACACCCTGCCGTTTTGAAAAAGGCGGATATAAACACACGATTCTTTATTGCTGAAGTTTATCTTGATAAGCTCTATTCTCAAGAAAAGGCTAAAACTGTTTACAAGCCGTTACCGAAGTTCCCTGCCGTAGAAAGAGATTTAGCTCTTGTTTGCGATGCAGACACTCCGGTCGGTACGCTTGAAAACGCTATTCGCGAGGGTGCAGGCAAGCTTTGTGAAAACATTAAGTTATTCGATGTTTACCAGGGCAACCAGCTTGCCGAGGGTAAAAAGAGTGTAGCCTACCGTGTAACACTTCGCTCTGCAGAATCAACCTTAACCGACGAGGTTATCGACCGTGCTGTCAATAAAATGATTAAACGCTTAGAAAATATTGGTGCAACTTTAAGAGTGTAGCCAAAGCATTTAACACAATTTAAATAAATACCACCCGAACACAACGTTCGGGTGGTTCTTTTGTTTTGCCGTATTATATTTATTCACCGTCTTTAAAGAAATCTTTTGAAATTTCTCTAAGACCTGTAACCGCAGAAACGGGTAACGAGAAGCAAAAGGCTTCAGCAGGCTTACCTTTGCCACAATTTTCACTGATTGCCTTCATAATATCTGCCTTTTTATCAGAATCGGACAGAATATAAATCATATCCTTGTTAGGTGCAATTGACACACCCATAAACTTAGTAACCTCGTCGGTACCGGTACCCTTTGCATGCAAAACAGTGCCTCCTCCGGCACCTGCCTTGCGGGCAAACTCCATAACCTCTTCTGAATGACCTTCTTTAATTATAACAATTATAAGCTCGTGTTTAAATTCCATATGGGGTTTTCCGCCTCCTATTTCCTGCCCTTCAGTAATATAAGCCAAATTACTGCCACCGCTGACACTTTTCAAAGGAATCGATAGCATAATTCCGTTTCCAGGGATATCTATATACATTTTTTCTTCGGCAAACAAGAATAACTCCTGCACCGATTTTCTGGTTGCAATAGTGGTAAACACCGCCTTTTCCGACGGTTCCAAATCATAAAGTAAAAGATGCTCTGAAGTTGCGGTGCCAACGCCCAGGTTTTCCAAAACAACCGAAAATTTCAGTTCCCTGAAAATCTCTGCCATTTTATCGCCTTTTTTACGGTCGACTATACTCATAACTAAATACAGTTCCATATTTAAACCTCCCAAAGCTCGATAATCTCATTATCGGCAACCGAGAATACTTTATCAATCGGAGATACTGTTTTGGCAGTTTTAATAGCGGTTAATGCACCCATAATCTGTACTGTAATAAGCGGCATCATGGCAACAAGTGCTACCAAACCGAACGCATCAGTCATAACATTTCCTCCGACTGACATACAAGCACCCATTGCAAACGGCAGCATAAAGGTTGCAGTCATAGGTCCTGAAGCCACACCGCCGGCATCGAACGCGATAGCCGTAAATGTAGGCGGCACAAAAAATGAAAGTATTATTGCTATTAAATATCCGGGTATCATAAACCACATAATCGAAATTCCGGTTATAACACGAAGCATTGCCAAGCCCATTGCAACCGATATAGCAATTGAAAGGGTAACACCCATATTCTTTTCGCTGATTGCACCGGCACTCAATTCCGATACCTGTTTATTTAACACGTGTACCGCCGGCTCTGCCTTAACAATAAACCAGCCCATAAGAACTGCAAGAGGTACAAGCAACCATTTTAAACCGGTACTGACTATTGACTCACCAAGCACTGCGCCGAGCGACGAAAATCCAACATTTACGCCGAGTAAAAACAGCACAAGACCGATATAGGTATACAAAAGTCCTACCAATATATGCAAGAATGGATGTTTTTGGAGCCTTAAGCTAAACAATTGGAACACCAAAAAAAATACAACAATCGGAAGGAGTGCTACGGTAACTTCCTCCAAAAACTTAGGTAACGAAAAGATATATTCCCTGCCGACATCAACCGAATGCTCAAAATCAGTCAAATCAAGTGCAGCAGAATTTCCACTGTTCAACGGATACAAAAGGCCCAGAATCAAAACAGTTATAATAGGTCCTATGGAGCATAACGCCACAAGTCCAAAACTGTCATCCTTTGCTTTTTCGTCACTTCGAATTGATGTCACACCAACGCCGAGAGCCATTATAAACGGCACGGTCATAGGTCCGGTTGTAACACCGCCCGAGTCAAACGCAACCGATAAAAAGTTTTTTTCGGACATGACAGCCACAACGAATATTGCAGTATAGAAAACCAACAGCATCCATTTCAGTTTAACGCCAAGCAGTATTCTTAACATAGCAAACATCAAAAACACACCGACGCCTACCGAAACGGTAATAATTAAAACTTTTGTGTCAATATTAGGTGCATTAGAAGCCAAAACCTGTAAATCCGGTTCGGCAACCGTCACTGCAATACCCAAAATCAGACTGGTTATCAAAATAAAAAAGATATTCTTAGACTGTGTAATTTTTGCACCTATTTGATTGCCAATTTGAATCATAGAAAGGTCAGAGCCTATATTAAACAATGCCATTCCGACAATAATCAGAACCGTACCTAAAATAAAAGCCAAGAAAAGACCGTTGTTAACAGGGATTAACCACAGACACAAAACGGCCACTATTAAACATATAGGCAATACCGATTTAACCGATTCCGCAAGTTTTTCTTTCAGCATTGTATGCCGTTCCAATGTGACACCCCTCTCACTTATGATTTATATGATTCAGTTTACCATAAATTTATGATTTACACAACACCAATTTATATTATTTTGAGTTAAAAAATAATCCCGAGCATATAAACGCTCGGGAAGTTTCAATTAGTTTTTTGAAATTAAGCGCCGTACTTAGAAGCGTTAACCTTAATTCCGGGGCCCATAGTAGTAGCAACTACGCAGGACTTAATATACTGACCTTTTGCTGCTGCCGGTTTTGCCTTTGCAATAGCACTTAACAAGGTCTCAAAGTTCTCTTGGAGTTTCTCAGCACCAAAGGAAACCTTGCCGATAGGACAGTGAATAATGTTCTGCTTGTCAAGACGGTACTCAATCTTACCGGCCTTTGCCTCAGCAACAGCCTTAGCAACATCCGGAGTTACGGTACCTGCCTTGGGGTTCGGCATAAGTCCGCGAGGACCTAAAACCTTACCTAAGCGGCCTACAAGACCCATCATATCAGGGGATGCAATAACTACGTCAAAATCCATCCAGTTTTCATTCTGGATTTTTGCAACCATATCCTCTGCACCGACGAAATCTGCACCGGCGTCTAAAGCAGCCTGTGCCTTGTCTTCTTTACAGAAAACCAAAGTACGAACGGTCTTGCCGGTACCGTTCGGGAGAACTACAGCGCCGCGAACCTGCTGGTCAGCGTGGCGAGAGTCAACGCCCAAACGAACGTGAGCCTCAACGGTCTCATCAAATTTTGCGAGTTTAGTTTTAACAGTCAAATCCATTGCCTCTGCAATATCATACTGCTTTGTTGTATCTACAAGCCCAGCGCTTGCTATATATTTCTTTCCGTGTTTCATAATTAATTCCTCCCAAAATAGTGGTTAAATCGGATATTTCCTCCCACAAGGGAGCATCAGTCTACGACAGTGATGCCCATTGAACGTGCAGTACCTGCAATCATAGACATTGCGGTTTCAAGTGTAGCTGCATTAAGGTCGGGCATCTTCTGTTCGGCAATCTTCTGTATCTGCTCCTTGGTAATCTTGGCAACCTTGTCCTTGTTGGGAACGCCGGAAGCCTTGTCAATACCGCAAGCCTTCTTAATAAGAACGGCTGCCGGAGGGGTCTTAGTGATGAAAGTAAAGGAACGGTCTGCGTAAACGGTAATGACAACAGGAATAATAAGACCTGCATCATTTTTGGTACGCTCGTTGAATTCCTTTGTGAAAGCCATGATGTTTACACCATGCTGTCCGGGAGCCGGACCAACAGGCGGTGCCGGAGTTGCTTTTCCGGCAGGGATCTGAAGTTTGATATAGCCAGTAATTTTCTGTGCCATTTTCTGTACCTCCAAAATAGTGGTGGCGGCGTTTTTACGCCCTCGGAGCACCCTGAAAAATTTGGTGTTCCTCCCACGGTGAAGCGGTTCTGTTCAAACCGCTGTCATACTTTTAATCCTCAATCAGTTGAATCTGATTAAGCTCAAGCTCGACAGGTGTTTCTCTGCCAAACATTGAAATAGTAACTCGAACGCTGTTACTGCTGACGTCAATCTCGTCAACAATACCGGTAAAGCCTGTAAGCGGACCGTCAATAATATTGACGCTGTCGCCAACTGAATATCTGACCTCAACGCTGCGCTTTTCAACGCCTAGGTTTTCAACCTCTTTATCGGTAAGCGGTACCGGTTTTGAAGCCGGCCCTACGAAGCCCGTGCAGCCGCGTGTGTTACGCACGACATACCACGAGTCATCAGTAACAATCATTTTAATCATTACATAGCCCGGGAAAATTTTGCGCTCGACAGACCTTTCTTTACCGTCTGCTCCTATTTCAGTAACAATTTCGGTAGGAATTTTAATATCCTGAATCAGGTCTTGCATTCCACGGTTTTCGACCATTTTTTCAAGGTCGGTCATAACCTTATTCTCATAGCCTGAGTATGTGTGTACTACATACCACTTGGCTTCGCCTAAATCTGCCATAGCTATTCCTCCACAGTCAGTCGATTATTTGCCATAGATAAGGTCCAGCAACTCGCCAAGGCCAAAGTCTACCAACCAAATAAATGCACCAACAACTGCACACATCGCAAATACAATGATTGTATTTTTAAGAACAGTTCTGAAGTTTGGCCATACGATTTTCTTGAACTCACTCTTATAATCCTTTAAGAACTTTACAATTTTCTTAGGAATTGTGAGTCTGTCTTCACCCGACTCCTTAATTGCAAGCTTATCGGCAATAAGCAAATAAGCAATGCCTGAAGCGGTGGTAAGAAACAACGCGGCCGAAATAATCAGCGGCATCATATTTACATATTTTGCGCCGATAGCTCCTGCTACTCCACCATAATCAATGAAATTTGCAGCATTTGAAAGACTGACAACCAGCATAAATACTGCAGCTACGATTGAGAAGCCAATAGTTGCCCATCTCGTGCCCTTATACTTTAAAGAAAGAGCTGCGAATAGAACGGTAAAAGCAGTAAGTATCAACGTAAACAAAAGTTTAGATGATTTATAAATGCTTTCTCCGTCCAAGGAACCAAAGCAAAACTCGGCTCCGACACCGGTAACAGAACTGTTATCGGCAAGGATTACACGGCCGAACGGCAAGAAATAAAGTACCAAAGCTGCCACAGCGAAAACCAAAGTCAGTACACTGAAAATTTTACTTTTTATTTTCATTAACGTACCTCCTTACTTTGTCTCTTTGTGAACGGTGTGCTTCTTGCAGAATTTGCAGTACTTGTTCATTTCAAGACGATCCGGGTCGTTCTTCTTGTTCTTCATTGTGTTGTAATTGCGTTGCTTACACTCAGAACAAGCCAATGTGATTTTAACTCTCATGACGGCACCTCCCGTTTTACGGAAATTATTTTGTTCTTACATTTAAAAGAACTCGAGCCTCCCTCGAATCGGACAACATAGGGACGTTGCAAAATACTACATATGGTAGCTGTTTTGAAAGCGCATCCAACATCTCGATTTTCGCCGTCCGAAAAGGGTCTACAATTAAAAAAAGACCCTCGCAGAGGTATTAGCATTATAGCACAACACTTTGCAAAGGTCAAGTATTTTTTTATTGTTATTTATGATAAGTTCCGCCCTGCAGTATTTTAAAAGCACGGTATATTTGCTCCAACAACATAACACGTGCCAACTGGTGCGGAAAGGTCATTTTGGACATGGATAATTTAAAATCGGCCTTTTGCTTTACCTTGTCAGACAAGCCGTATGAACCGCCAATAATAAAACATATACTACCCTGACCCAAAACGCCTAAACTATCAAGTTTTTCGGAAAGTTCTTCACTTGTTAACTGCTTGCCCTCAATACACATCGGTATCACATACGAACCATTAGGTATGGCGGCAAGGATTTTCACCGCCTCGCTATCCAATGCCGATGATATTTGAGTGTCATTCGGATTATCCGGCAGTTTTGCCGCATCAATTTCAATGCATTTTAAACTGCAAAGTGTAGTAAGCCGTTTTTCATATTCCTTAACAGCGTCCCTTAAATATTGCTCTTTTAATTTGCCTACCGTAATCAATGTAATTTTAAGCATTTTTTCACCCTGGCCAAAGCATTTAAAAAATAACTGACCTACCGTTTTTCGGCGGCGCTATACATAATGTATAGTCGGAATCCTCAACCATTCGTTTATCCATCAATGCAGCGATTGCAGAGCTTCGAGCAATTTCAGGTTTATTGTTCTCACGGCTCAAATGACCTAAAATAATTCGCGTTAAGCCACTGTCAATCAACTTCGACAGTTCCGCCGAACAAGATATATTCGAAAGATGTCCTTTTTCACTCAAAATTCTGGTTTTTAAATGAGGCGGATACGAACCTTTTTGAAGCATTGCAACATCATGATTAGACTCCAAAAGTAATGCTTCACACCCCGTCAGAGCCGAATGCACCTCCTGTGTAACAACGCCCAAATCGGTACAAACTGCACATTTCCTTCCATCAGGCAGATGAACCACATATCCGCTTGAGCCTTCACAGTCATGACTGGTTGAAAAACGTTCGATATTTAAATCCCCTACAATAACAGGCACTTCTATAATATTTAAATCATCCTCAATTTCAGGGATTTGACACAGTAATGCAGCCGCCGTAGCGCCTGAAGCAAATACCGGTACTTTATATTTATTGGTAAATACCCGCAATCCTGAAATGTGGTCAATATGCTCGTGGGTTATAAAAACGCCCCGAAGCGTTTTAGGATCAACCGCCATTTGTGTCAGAGCGTCAACAATACCTTTGCAACTTATACCTGCATCAATTAAAATGCCTTCGGTATTATGACCTATATATGTACAGTTTCCGGAACTGCTACTCGCAATAGGGAAAATTCGACTCATATTTTCTCCTTGAAAATAAATATAAATTAAAATTAAATAATATACTTAAATAATAATTCCACAATCAAAACGATTACCGACGAAGAAATCGCAACCAAAAACAGATTACCGCTGATATATGCCGTAATAAGCCCAACTACAAAAGCTGCAATTCCCGACCAGATGCTACCCGTTGCCCATATAACTGCAGGAAAGGTCATAACAGCCAGGGTAACATAGGGCACATAATATAAAAAAGAACGAACGAACCGACTTTTTATCGGTTTTCTTAAAAGTGTCAACGGCAAAACACGTATCAAATAAGTGACAACGAA
This sequence comes from Acutalibacteraceae bacterium, assembly GCA_045602685.1. GTDB lineage: Bacteria > Bacillota > Clostridia > Oscillospirales > Acutalibacteraceae > UMGS172. The sequence continues at coordinate 9,226 of JAZSCC010000184.1, forward strand.
TGCCACCAATATATAAAGAATTGTTTTAGACATCAGCTATTCCCTCACTTTCATCTTTAATGGGGAACAGCAGCGCCGCAATGGTTGAAATTATAACGGTTAACAAAAGAATTCTTGTGGTTTCTGGGATTTGCTTGACTATCGGTATAATTCCTGCCGAAAAGCTTAAAATAAACGAAACGGCTACAATACCCAAAACTATACGGTTGCGTTTGGTTTCGGGGATAATACAGGCTAAAAACATTCCGTACAAACTTACCCCCAAAGCGCTTACTACCATTTCGGGCAAAATACTGCCCACTGCAACTCCCAGCGCTGTGCCGATTGACCAACACGGTACCGCCACCGACATCATTCCGAAATAATACAAAGGAGAAACTTTTTCGGGACGTGCGATTGATGCTCCGAACATTTCGTCGGTCACCGCAATACCTATAGCCAACCGTTGCGGCAATCTTGCCTCAACAGACAGTTTTTGACTTAATGCGCACGACATTAAAAGATATCGTGCATTAGCCACAAGTTCCATTAAGGCAACCTCTATAAACGCTGCATTGGCGGCAATAAGAGTAAACAGCGCATGCTCACCTGCAGAGGCGTTAAGCATTAAACTCGCCAACGCCGCCTCTAACACCGAAAGTCCTGCTTTTTTTGCCGAAATTCCCAATGAAAACGATACCGCAAAATACCCCAAGCCTATCGGTATACCCATTTTCATTCCGTTTAAAAAGACTCTTTTTTTGTCCATTCCTATTTTGAGCCCCCGATTTCAATACTCAGTATATATTACCACACATAGTATTAAATTTCAAGGAGGACAATGGTAATTTTGTTGTTTAAACGGCACCGTTGCGATTCAAATATGTGTATTATGTGGAAATTTTGACTCTTGCGCTGAAAAGAATGTTTTTATGCTTGACTGAATTGAATTTTTTATATATAATGTTAAATGTAGGAAATTGGCTTTTTATGGTATTAATTATAAAAAATCAATTTAAAACTATACGCACAAATTTCTCGTTTGTGTGAATAAATTTGCAGTGATACCGTTGCAAATAACGAACAAAAAACAAAACAGTACAGAACGGAGAATTGATGATGACGAAGAACCCCACAGTTTTAAAGTGGCTTGAGGAAATGAAAGCTCTCTTAACCCCTGATAAGGTAGTTTGGATTGACGGTTCCAAAGAGCAAACCGAAGAATTAAGAAAGCTTGCCGTCGAAACCGGCGAGTTAATCAAACTCAATCAGGAGCTTTTGCCTGAATGTTACCTCCACCGCACAAAACAAAATGACGTTGCTCGTGTTGAAGACAGAACCTTCATCTGCTCAAAGTCAAAAGAAAATGCAGGCCCCACCAACAACTGGTGCGACCCCGACGAAATGTATAAAAAGCTTTATGACATTGCCCGCGGTTCTTACAAAGGCAAGACAATGTATATCATCCCCTATTCAATGGGACCGATTGGCTCACCTTTGGCTAAAATCGGTATCGAGGTAACCGATTCAGTATACGTTGTACTCAATATGCTTATTATGACCAGAATCAGCCCCAAGGTTATGGAAGTTTTGGGTGACAGTAATGACTGGGTACGTTGCTTACATTCACGTTGCGATATCGACCCGGAAAAGAGATACATCTGCCAATTCCCCGAGGATAATACCATTATTTCGGTCAACTCCGGCTACGGCGGTAATGTTCTTTTAGGTAAAAAGTGCTTTGCACTCCGTATTGCTTCCTATCAGGGTTGGAAAGAAGGCTGGATGGCTGAGCATATGCTCATTCTAGGCCTCGAAAACCCGAAGGGTGAAGTTAAATACATCGCAGCAGCATTCCCGTCTGCTTGCGGTAAAACCAACTTGGCTATGCTTATCCCCCCTGAGTATCTCAGAAAGAAAGGCTACAAGATTTGGACGGTCGGTGATGACATTTCCTGGATGCGCATAGGCCCTGACGGCAGACTTTATGCTATCAACCCCGAGAACGGTTTCTTCGGTGTTGCTCCGGGGACCAACGAGAAGTCCAACTTCAATGCTTTGGCTTCTACCAAGAAAGGCACCATTTTCACCAACGTAGCACACGACCTTTCCAACAACACTGTATGGTGGGAAGGCTTAAACAAGGATTTACCCCAGAATGCCGACGATTGGACCGGCAAGAAATGGGATGCATCCAAATTCGATAAAGCTGATAAGTCAACCTATGCTGCTCACCCCAACTCACGTTTCACTGCTCCTGCCGAGAACTGCCCCTGTATTTCCGAGGAGTTTGATAAGGGTGCAGGCGTTCCTATTTCGGCAATCGTATTCGGCGGACGCCGTGCAAAATGTACTCCGCTGGTATATCACTCAAAGGATTGGGAGAACGGTGTATTCATC
>JAZSCC010000185.1:0-2296 GCA_045602685.1 Acutalibacteraceae bacterium
CATATGCCGTAGAATAATACCCCATAGCCGTTGAGTCAAATAACCGACCAAGCGGTATGCGGTATATAGCACCGATGACCTTTACAAGCATTGTAGCAATTACCAATATTGCCGAACCTTGTAAGAACGACTGTTCTTTGCCTCTTTGCGATTTAAGCGTTTTACCCATAATTAAAGCGACCTAATCCAATCAAAAGTTAGTTTTGCCCAACGGTCGGCAACATCGCAATTAAGCGTGTCGGTATAAGTTTTAGCCTCACCGTCATTTGCACCGTCGGAAATCATACGAATTGAAACGTATGGTATATCATAAACTCCCGCAACATAGCCGACACAGGCCGACTCCATATCGCAGGCAATAGGGTTAAATTCACTCACCAAAAAGTCGTGTTGTTCTTTTGAGCTTACAAAGCAATCTCCCGTAACAAACACGCCTTCTTTAACAAAGGGAAATTTATTCTTTATATCCTCGTTAAGCTCGCGGGCCGACACAATAGGTTTATTGTTGCCCGGCTTTTGAGCCTTTTTGTAACCAATAGGTGTCAAATCAAAATCATGTTCAACAAATGATGTGCCAAGCACAATATCATATCTTTCGGTATCACCGAAGCCACCCGAAAGACCGGCATTTATAAGCAAATCACAACCCTCAGCCAAAAGCGTTGCGGCAACAGCAGAAAACACCTTGCCAATACCCGAGCACACAGTGCGCACTCTTATATCGCAACCATTACCTTGAATTACTGCAGTATGGCCTATAAGACCCATAATATCGCAAGCTTCAGCCGTTTCGCCGAGTTCTTTTATTATATGAACATACTCATCTGTATCTGCAATAACAATACCGACTGTAAATAATTGGTCTGCCATTATTATTCCCCGTCCGAAAGCCCATCTATCGGTTCGCCGTCCTCAAAAACAATGCTTTCAAACTCCGGCTCTTCAACTTTACCCTCTCTTAAGGCTGTTAATTCGAGCTTCAAATTTTCAATTTTTTCTACAATTAAGTCAAACTCATTGTCATCAATTTTTAAGCCCTTTATCTTTCTGAAACACAAACGTCCTAAACGTTCATAAGTCCTTTTAAGGTCAGCACAAACACGTGTAATCTGTAAATTACACTTTTGGTCATAAATAAATTCTTCAGTTTTAACTGTAGCGGTATCAAAAAGTTCTTTTGCTTTATTAAGTATTTCCATAAATTCAGTTCCTTTCGGTATTTTAATTTAATTATAGCATCATTTTAGCACAAATTATCATCATTTGCAATCAAACGCGCAATATTTGGAGTAAAACTCGGCAATTTTCTCTTTACGCGCAATAATATCACTGAATTGCTCTATATATTCATACGGATATTTATAATTAAAAATTCGTCCAATGTTATTCCCGCCAGGTTCTCGCAGTTTAGTTACTGCAGAAGCGCCACAGGCTAAAATAGTATGCGTTTCATCCATAATATAAACATTATAAAGACATTCATAACCAGGCTTTGCATATCCGACGTTTTCCAAATTTCCGACAGTTTTGCTCTGGCGGTACATATAATACGGCATAATACCGTGTTTGGTCAAGGTGCTCCTCGCATAATCAACCATTTTTTCTGCCGTTTCGCCCTCTTTTAAATCAAATACGGTCTGACTTTTAGTAAGGTTAGAGGCTCGCTTCATAGAAAGAGTATGTACCGTAACATTTTCAGGATTTAACTGTATTATTTCGTCAACCGACCTGCAGAAGCTCTCGACAGTATCACCCGACAGTCCTGCAATCAGGTCGGTATTTATATTTTGAAAACCACATTCTCTTGCCATTTTAAAGGCTTCAACCATTTCTGACACTGTATGTCTGCGACCGATATTTTTTAACACCTCGTCATTCATAGTCTGCGGATTAATGCTTATTCGTGTCGCACCGCCCTGCTTTATTGAAAGCAATTTTTCTTTTGTAACAGTATCAGGTCGTCCCGCCTCAACTGTATATTCCTCTAAATACGATAAATCGAACGAAGATTTTACAGTATTAAACACGTCTGTTAATTGTTCGGCAGAAAGAGTTGTGGGCGTACCGCCACCAATATAAATAGTCTTCAATTTAAGCTTTAATTCTTTCGCAATCAAGGCGGTTTCGGCAATTTCCCTGCAAAGCAACTCAACATACTGAGGAATAAGCCTTTTTGCCTGCTCAACCGAGTGAGATACAAACGAGCAATAATTACACCTACTTGGGCAAAACGGAATCGAAATATAAAGACTGAACGAGTCACGTGTTGAACGCTCAACAATTGCACGCTCGCTAT
>JAZSCC010000186.1:0-7913 GCA_045602685.1 Acutalibacteraceae bacterium
TTAATATTAAAGACGGAATGAGCGTTTTGGATGTTTGTGCAGCACCCGGAGGTAAAAGTTTTATTGCTGCACAGTATGTTGGGAATTTGGGCAGAATTGTTTCGTGCGACCTTTATGAAAAGAGAGTGGGCTTGATTTCAAACGGTGCTAATCAGCTTAATATCAGTAATTTAACTGCTGTGGTAAATGACGCTACCGTATATAATGAAAAATTCGGTCTGTTTGACCGGGTTTTATGCGATGTTCCGTGTTCAGGTTTAGGTGTAATCCGTCGCAAACCCGAAATTAAATATAAAAAACTATCCGAATTTTCTGAATTACCTGAAATCCAGTTGAATATTTTAAAAACATCAACAAAATATTTAAAACCTGACGGTGCAATTATGTATTCAACCTGTACACTTCGTAATGCTGAGAATACGGATGTTGTTAATAAATTTTTGGCGGAGAACATTGAATTTGAGATTGTTACCGAACAAACGCTGTTTCCTCATAAAAATGACAGCGACGGATTTTATTTTTGTGTATTGAAGAGGACAAAAAATTGAGTAAAATTGACATAAAATCAATGTACTTGAGTGAGCTTGAGGAACTTATGGCTACTTTAAATGAACCGAAGTTCAGGGCTGGACAGATCTTCAAGTGGTTACAGTCGGGAGTGGAAAATTTTGACGAAATGACAGATATTCCGTCAAAATTACGCGTAACATTGCAAGAAAGTTACTATATTGTAACCGCAAATGTGAAAAAAAGACTTGAATCTTGTATAGATGATACTGTAAAATACTTATATGAAATGTACGATGGAGAATTTGTGGAATCGGTAGTTATGCAATATAACCATGGGTATTCCATCTGTATTTCAACTCAGGTTGGTTGTCGTATGGGGTGCAGCTTTTGCGCATCAGGGTTAAAAGGACTTAAGAGGAGTCTCTCGGCATCCGAAATGCTTGCTCAAATTACTACTGCCCAACGGGATTTAAACATAAGAATTTCTAATGTTGTCTTAATGGGTATGGGCGAGCCTATGGATAATCTCCAAAATGTAATTAGGTTCTTAAGATTGGTTTCACACGAAAAAGGGCTTAATATAGGTTTACGTCATATTTCAGTTTCAACCTCGGGTGTTGTAACGGGAATATACAGTTTAGCCAAGGAAAATTTTCCGATTACACTTTCGATTTCTCTTCACGCACCGAACGATAAAATTCGTGACAGTATGATGCGTGTTAATAAAAGATGGAATGTGGCTTTGCTGATAAAGGCGTGTAAGGACTATATTAAAACCACGGGACGTCGCATATCATTTGAATATGCGGTAGTGGAAAACGTGAATGACAGTGATGAAAATGCAAAGGAATTAGCACAATTGCTCAAAGGTATGCTTTGCCATGTTAACCTGATACCTATAAATCCGGTTAAGGAAAATTCTTATAAAAAACCGGACAGGTCTAAAATTGAGCATTTTTGTAAGTTGTTGAACGACCTTGGTATAAACACTACGATAAGAAGAACGTTAGGACAGGATATAGATGCTTCCTGCGGTCAGCTTAGGGGTAAGGCGTTAGAGGAAGGGTAAATCAACAATATTTTTTGAATGGGGGGTGGAAAAATGAATATTGTCGGGTTTTCTGATAAGGGACTTGTAAGAAATACCAATCAGGATGCTTTTCAGGTAGGTTACACTGATGAAGGCATTGCATGGGCTGTCGTTTGTGACGGTATGGGCGGTGCGAACAGCGGTGATGTAGCAAGCAGATTGGTAGTAGAGCATTTTTCCGCGTCCATAAAAGCAGGTCTTCGTTCAAATATGTCGGAGCAATCTGTTAAAAATTTACTTAATTCTGCCGTGTCAGTGTCAAATATACGTGTATTTGATAAATCCAAAGAAAATTCTGAATTTAACGGTATGGGCACGACAATTGTTGCAGTAATGGTTATTGGCGGTACCGCATACTTTATTCATGCGGGTGACAGCAGGGCATATGTCTTATCGGGTAATGAATTTTTGCAGATTACACGTGACCATTCAATTGTTCAGTCAATGATTGAGAATGGTAAGCTTACGGTTGAAGAAGCACGGTTTCATCCGCGTAAGAATGTTATTACCCGTGCTTTGGGTGTTGATGAGATTGTTGAACCTGAGTTTAATGTATATGACCTGAACGAAGGTGACACCGTTTTGTTATGTACTGACGGTTTGACTAATTTTGTTGATACTGAGGGCATTGTTAAGATTTTAAATTCTCCGGAAGATAATAAGGCTGAGTTGTTGGTTAATGAAGCTAATAAGAACGGCGGCGGTGATAATATTACTGCAGTTGTTTTTAAAAATATATAACATTGTAATTTTAAGATTGGATGTTGGTTATGGACAAATTTGTCGGAAAAAGACTTGACGGAAGGTATGAGATACGCGAAATAATCGGTGTCGGTGGTATGGCTGTTGTGTATAAGGCCTACGATTGCATCGAGGATAGAATTGTAGCTGTTAAAATTCTCAAGGAAGAGTTTATCTCTAATGAGGAGTTCATTACCCGTTTCAAAAACGAGTCTAAGGCTATCGCAGTATTGAATCACCCAAATATAGTTAAGGTTTATGACGTCAGCTTTGGTGACCTGATTCAGTATATAGTTATGGAATTTGTTGACGGTATTACCTTAAAACAGTATATTGAGAAACAGCAGAGTCTACGTTGGAAGGATGCTGTTTACCTTACTATTCAGGTGCTTCGTGCATTGCAGCATGCTCATGATAAGGGTATTGTTCACCGCGATGTTAAACCTCAGAATATCATGCTTTTGTCAGACGGTACAATTAAGGTTACTGATTTTGGTATTGCCCGTTTTGCTCGTAGTGAGCACAAAACAATGACTGATAAGGCCATTGGCTCCGTACATTATATAAGCCCTGAACAAGCCAGAGGCGAGCTGACCGATGAAAAGGCTGATATTTATTCTGTCGGTGTTATGTTGTATGAAATGTTGACCGGTAAATTACCTTTTGAGGCTGACAGTGCGGTGTCGGTTGCAATTATGCAGCTTCAGCAAAATCCTGTTTTGCCGCGCGATATTAACGAGAATATTCCTGTTGGTCTGGAGCAGATTACAATGCATGCAATGCAAAAGGATGTAGCAAAGCGTTATCGTTCGGCTGCCGAAATGCTCAGAGATTTAGAGGAGTTCAGAAGAAGTCCCGATACTGTTTTTGAGTATACTTATTTTGTTGATAATGAGCCTACACGGTTTGTTGATGCAGTTAACGATAATGATTTAGGTGTATCGGTTTCAGATAATTCAAAAACAATAGACGAAGATGACGAGGATTATTATGATGACGATGAAAAGTCACCGGTAATCCCGATTTTAGCCGGTGTTGCCATCGCCTTTATAATTGCGGCGATTGTTGTCGGTGTTATTATCTTCAAGTCCTGGAGTAAGGATACGACCGAGACCGTTCTTGTTCCTAATTTCATTGGTATGACGGTTGAGGACCTTGAGTTTGAGTATGGTAATGAGTTTATTTTTGATATTGAGTATCAGGAAAGCGAAAGCGTGCCTGCCGGTACAATTATTGACCAAAGTATAAAAGAAAACCGTACAATTAAGAAAACTCAGAAAATTAAAATTATAATCAGTCGCGGTACTGAGCTTATTACCATTCCTCGACTTTATAATTTGAGTGAAAATGAGGCTAAGATTCAACTTAAAAAGCTAGGCTTTGGCTATACTTTTATTAAAAAGCACGATGCCACTGTTGCCGTAGACAAGGTTATTTCTACCAATCCCGCCGAGGGTGGAAAGGCTTATTACGGTGCAACTATTGATGTTTATATCAGTATGGGACCTGAGGTTAAATATGTAAATAATGTCAATTGCAGCGGTTATTCCTTGACCGATGCAAAGCAAAAGCTCGAGGCGGCAGGCCTTACGGTCGGTGAAATTATTTATGTAGACGGCGGTAAGCAAAAGGATATTGTTTTAAGCCAGAATCCTGACCCGAATGCAAATCCCAATATACCTAAGGGTACTGCGGTAAGTCTTACTGTCAGCACGGGTAAAACAAGCTATAACCATATTCTAAAGGTTGATGATTTGCCTAAAAACTTTAAGGTAAAAAATAAAGTGAAACTTGAAGCGTATAAAGGCGGTCAATTATATGCCTCTCAGGAGGTCTTTTTAAACGATTATGACGGCAGTTGGAGCTTTACTGTAACCGGAATTGAACCCGGTACCAAGGTTGATGTTAAAATTTCAATTGTTTCTGATGAAATCAACGTTGTTGATGCTATAGTTTATACGATTGATTCTGTCAGCAAAACGGATACTGCGAAGGTCAATCAGAATGCGTTGAAGGATTATTTGGATGATGAGACTACCTCATCTGATGATTCATCCGATACATCTTCCGATACTGTGTCAAATTCGAATGATACCTCTTCAGGAGGAACAACAGCATGAGCTTGAATACTTCAAGTCTCGAAGGAATAATTATAAAATCAATTGCCGGCTTCTGCTATGTAGAGGCCGGCGATAAGGTATATGAATGTAAGCCGAGAGGAACTTTCAGAAAAGACGGTATAATACCTTCGGCTGGCGACAGAGTTGAAATTATATTAAACGGTGATAAAGGTGTAATCGAGCGTATTTTTGAACGAAAAAATTACTTGATTCGACCGACATTAAGCAATCTGGATAAGTTGTTTATTGTATCATCTTACTCTGTGCCGAGTGTAAATCCATTGCTCATTGACCGTATGACTGCAATATGTGAGCATATCGGGGTTGAACCGATTCTGGTCTTTAACAAAGCTGATTTGGGCGACTTTGATGGTCTTCCCGATGTTTACAATAATATTGGTTATAGAACTTTTGTTGTTTCAGCCGGGACCGGTCAGGGTGTTGAGAATATTAAAAACGAACTTTTGGGTTCGGTTTCTGCATTTTGCGGTAATTCAGGTGTCGGAAAATCAAGTCTGTTAAATAGGCTTCTGAACGGTATAAAATTAACTACCGGTGACGTAAGTCAGAAATTAGGACGCGGTAAGCATACAACCCGTACGGTTGAACTTTATAAGGTATTGGGTGGCTATGTAGCCGACACTCCCGGATTTTCCACTCTGGAGCTTGTTGATTTTAACCTTAATAATAAGGATGAACTCAAGTTCTTATTTCCTGAATTCCGTGAGTATTTTGGCCAATGCCGTTTTTCGTCGTGCACTCACGTAAATGAACCGGGTTGTGCAGTTCTAAAATCGGTATGTGACGGGGAAATTGCCAAAACCCGTATAGAAAGTTATATATCAATGTATGAGGATTTAAAAAAGATTAAGTCGTGGGAGATAAATAAAAAGTGAAAAACCGTTGTGTCGTTGTTGCCGGCGGAGACTGTGATATATCATCTTTAAGCAGTATAGGTAACGACGATTTCATAATAGCTGCTGACAGCGGCTTAAAATATACTGAAAAGTTAAATATTGTACCGGATTTAATTGTGGGCGATTTTGATTCATTCGACGGGCCGATTCCTGATAATGTTGATGTAATAAGGCTCCCTGAACACAAGGATGATACCGACCTTTTATACGCTTTACGTTGCGGTGTTAAGCGAGGTTTTAGAAATTTTTTGATTTTAGGCGGTTACGGTTCCCGACCTGACCAAAATCTCGCTATGTTACAATCTTTAGTGTGGCTTTGTGAAAACTGTAAAACCGAGAGTGTCACTGTAAGGTGTGTTGGATTTGAGATATATGCAATCAAGGACAGTTTGATTACACTTGCGGTTGACCGTGAAAAATATCTGTCGGTTTTCAGTATTTCGGGTATAGCAAAAGGGGTTAATATAATAGGGGCTGATTATTCACTCCAGAATGCTGAAATTTCACCCAATTTTCCGATTGGTGTCAGCAATGAGGCTATGGGTGAAGTGATAATTTCTGTTAATAGCGGCACTCTTATAATAATGTTAGTTAATAAGGATATTTGAAACATTCACCGTTTTTAAGTTTCTGGCATAGTATGGCATAGAGATTTAAAGGCGGTGTTTTTATGCGTCGTAAAGGTTGCTCGGGGTTTGGAGTTATTGCAGTTGCTTTCGGTGCGGGGTTGGTTGCATCATATTTTTGCTCCTCGGGTTTTATTATTGCGGTGCTGACGGTTGCCTTGATAATTCTCGGAATATTTTCAAAGTGTTGAAATAAGGAGTGATTTTTTTGAAAATCGTTGTTATCAAAAGTCCGAAAATTATAAGTGGTATTTTAAGGGCTATATTTAAAATTAAAAAGGATAATACATAAATAATTTAAGCCGCGGTTAAATTGACCGCGGCTTTTGTTATATTTTATTGTGACCTTGAATAAATATAATTGAAAACATATTATAAGGGAGCGTAAATTATGGAATTCAATAAACAAGAGTCTACTATAAGGTCATATAAAAAATTCTTTGAATCAACATTAGAGCAGAGTGTGGATACCGATTTTACCTTACCTGATTATTATCCCGAGGTTCAAAAAGTACTCAAAATAATGCCTGAAATTAATATAATGTCGTCTCAAAGCAATGATAGCGGTATAAGTATAGGCGGTCAGGTGACATTAACAATGTTATATATCGGCAATGATGACCGACTTAACAGTTATACTCATATTTATCCGTTTACCAAAAGTCAGGATGCCGAGTTGAGTGATGGCTGTGCTGTGAGTGTTCAGCCATATGTCGGATATATGAACAGTAAGGCTGTTGGGCCGAGACGGATAGAGGTGCACGGTTCACTCGCTTTAGCGGTATCAGTTTGCGGAATTGATAGTAACGTACTCTTGAGTTCGACTGACTGCGAGGGTATATATCTAAGGACTGTAGATAAGCATTCGATTAACTTTGGAGAAACATTGGTAAAAAGTATTTTTATTGAGGATGAAATACAACTTTCACAGACTCAGCCGGCAGTAGGTAAGATTATAAGAAGCAGTGCCATAGCAGAGGTGACCGAATGTAAATATATCAGTGGCAAAGCCGTAATAAAGGGCGAGGTTACAGTTGATATTTTATACTGCAGTGTTTCGTCAAATAAACCTTTATTGTTAACCGAGAAAGGCGGGTTTTCGCAGATAATTGATTGTAATATTGAGTGTGATGAGGTAGATTTTGAAACGGCGGTCCGTGTTGAGTGTCTTGAATTGCATCCTAAAACAGGACTTGACGGTGAGGTCAAAAATATTGCATTTGAAGCAAGGATAGGACTTCAGGTTACCCCGTATTGCCTTGTAAATAGCCGTCTTATTACCGATGCATTTTCCGGCAAATATCTGGCCGATGTAAAATTCTCCAATATTAATATTGAAACTGTCAGCGATAAAATATATGAGAATTTCCTTTGTAAGAAGAAATTGGATTTCGGTGATGCTTTAACCGAAGTTTATGACCTTTGGTGTAAGGCAACTGTTGACCATACTGCCAAAGATTCCGGTGATGTTTTAATAAAGGGAACTGTAAATGTTTCAATTCTAGGTGTTGACGGTGAGGGCAAACCTACATTCTTTGAACGTCCGATTGAGTATGAATACAGATATCCTATTAAGGAAAAAACAGATAATATTCGATGTCGCCCTTCGGTTACAGTTTCAGCAACCGTATATTCAATAACTGCAGACGGAATTGTTGATGTTTCGGTTGAACTGAAGGTGGTAGGTTGTGTATTTTCAGTTGAAGGTATGAGGGCGGTAGAATCGGTTGCGGTAGATTTTGAAAATACTGTCAGCCGTGATAATGATACTGCAATGATTCTTTATTATCCTGAAAATGAGTCGATATGGGATATTGCGCGTAAATATTCAACTTGCCCTGATAAAATATGTGAGGCAAACTGCATTGACAGTACGGACACAGTCTGTAACTCGGTACTTTTGATACCT
>JAZSCC010000187.1:0-2449 GCA_045602685.1 Acutalibacteraceae bacterium
GAAGGCAACGTTTACAACATCAACGCTGACACTGCTGCCGCAGAAATTGCAGGTCAATTAAAAGCCGAAAGCTTTATTTCGATGACCGATATATCAGGTCTTATGAGAGATAAGGACGACCCTGATTCGCTCATCAGAAAAATCAATGTCAGTGAAGCCACTCTGCTTATTAAAAACGGCATTATTCAAGGCGGTATGATACCCAAGGTTGAATGTTGTATTGAGGCTATTCGCCGCGGCGTTCAAAAGGTATTTATCATTGACGGACGTATTCCACACGCAATTTTAATAGAAACTCTCACCGACGAAGGTATCGGCACAATGTTTGTGGGGTAAAATATGGAACATTTTATTGAAAATGATAAACAGTATGTTGCCAACACCTATGGCCGATTTAACGTTGAATTAATCAGCGGTAACGGTGCTGAAATTAATGATGTTGACGGCAAAACATATATAGATTTGGGCTCAGGCATCGCAGTAAATACGTTCGGCATTAATGACGCTGAATGGAAATCTGCCGTGATTGAACAACTAAACTTAATTCAACACGCTTCTAACCTCTACTATACTAAACCCTGTGTCGAATTAGCAAAATTACTTTGCGAAAAATCGGGGATGAAAAAGGTCTTTTTCGCCAACTCGGGTGCAGAGGCTAACGAATGTGCAATCAAGGCTGCACGCAAATACTACTCCGACCGCCACCAAGGTAAAGAGGGAAAAATTATAACCTTGGTAAACAGTTTTCACGGAAGAACCATCACTACCCTTTCTGCCACAGGTCAGGACGTGTTTCACAAAAACTTCGGTCCGTTCACAGATGGGTTCGAGTTCGTGCCCGCTAACGATTGTGATGCTTTAAAATCTGCAGTGGGCAGTGACACTGCCGCAGTTATGTTAGAGTTGGTTCAGGGAGAGGGCGGAGTTAATGCATTATCGCAAGAGTTTGTCGACTGCATTAAACTAGAGGCTGATAAAAATGGTTTTCTGATTATTGCAGACGAGGTGCAGACCGGCAACGGAAGAACGGGTAAATATTTCGCTTCAGAACACTTTAACTTAAAACCCGACATTATCACAACCGCAAAAGGTCTCGGCGGCGGATTACCGATTGGCGCTTGTCTTTTCGGTGAGAAGACCGAATTTACCTTGTCTGCCGGTGACCACGGCTCAACCTTCGGCGGCAATCCCGTTATATCGGCAGGTGCTGTGTCAATTGTAAAAAGAATTGACGAAAAACTGCTTGACGAGGTCGCCCAAAAATCAGAATTCACAAAATCCAAACTTTTGAAAATAAAAGGAGTAAAAAGTGTTTCGGGATTAGGATTTATGCTCGGTGTCGAAACCGAAAAACCGGCAAAAGAACTTGCCAATAAGGCGTTGGAAAAGGGCGTTTTGGTCTTAACCGCAAAAACAAAGTTAAGATTGTTACCTCCCTTAAACATAACAAAAGAACAGATAGAAAAGGCGCTGAAAATCTTAAAGGAGATTATTGAAGAATGAAACATTTGCTTAAATTAGGTGATTTATCAACCGCTGAAATTGAGGAGATTTTGAACCTCGCAGACCAGTTAAAATATGACCAAAAGCACGGTGTTGACCACCGCTATTTAAAGGGTAAAACATTAGGTTTAATTTTTCAAAAATCTTCCACTCGTACCCGTGTTTCATTTGAAGCCGGTATGTATCACTTGGGCGGTCAGGCTTTGTTTTTAAGCTCTCGTGACCTTCAAATCGGCAGAGGTGAACCGGTTGAGGATACCGCACGTGTATTATCCCGCTACTTAGACGGTATTATGATTCGTACATTTGCTCAACAAGAAGTTGAGGACTTAGCAAAATACGGCTCAATCCCCATAATCAACGGCTTGACTGACTACTGTCATCCCTGTCAGGTTTTAGCAGACCTTATGACAATCCGTGAGCACAAAGGCTCGTTAGAAGGGCTCAAGCTTACCTTTGTTGGTGACGGTAACAATATGGCAAACTCGCTTATTGTCGGCGGTATTAAGTGCGGTATGGAAGTAGCTGTTGCCTGTCCTAAGGGTTACGAGCCTGATGCCGACATCATGAAGTGGGCTTCAACTACCGGCAAATTTACCTGTACAGAGGATATCGGTGCAGCCGTAAAAAATGCCGATGCCGTTTATACTGACGTTTGGGCATCAATGGGACAAGAGGACGAAAAAGCTGAACGAGAAAAGATGTTCAAAGAGTATCAGGTTAACGAAGAATTTATGTCTTTGGCTCACAAGGACGCAATGGTTATGCATTGCTTACCTGCTCACAGAGGTGAAGAAATCACCGCAGAAACCTTCGAAAAACATGCTGACGAAATTTTCGATGAGGCAGAGAACCGCTTACATGCACAAAAGGCAGTTTTGGTACTAACTATGGGTGACAAAAAATAATACGCTATTTATAACCGATTAAAAAAATCATAAACGGG
>JAZSCC010000188.1:0-8195 GCA_045602685.1 Acutalibacteraceae bacterium
AATCAATAAATTTTTAGAAATTTGAATATATATTAATATATTATGTCGCATATAAACAAAGCCACCGGATTATCGGTGGCTTTGTTGTCAAAATTTAGGTTTTATTGCTTTATGGTAATGTGCATAGGTGCAAGACGGTCTATCCCTTAACACCTTAGCCTCAATAACCTTGCCCACAAACAATACGTGACTTCCTAAATCCTTGGAATGTTCAACCTTACAGGAGAAAAACGCATTTGTATTATCTGTAATATATTTTATTCCGTTGCAGGCGGTGTCGTAAGAGGTATAATTCTCAAATTTATCAACTTCCCTGCCCGATTGCATACCAAAGTGACGAATTGTTTCAAAAGGAACGTCATCGGTCAATACAGAAACATTAAATTCACCCGTTTTTTCTATTATCTCGCGAGTAAAATTACCCTTCTGCACCGAAACGGCAATTCTGGTAGGGTCGCTTGCAACCTGAATAGCTGTATTACAAATACAACCATTATCTCTTTCATCCTTAGCAGTTAATATAAATAAACCGTAGGTCAGGTTATGTGTTGCATTAAGGTTGATATCAGGCTTTTTCGCGTTAGTGAAAGTAACGTTTTAACAAGCCCTCAAATGCTCTGCCGTGACGAGCTTCGTCCTTAGCCATTTCATGTACTGTATCGTGTATAGCGTCAAGATTGTTCTGCTTTGCCATTTTAGCAAGCTCAAACTTACCGGCACAAGCACCGTTCTCGGCAGCAACACGCATTTCAAGGTTTTTCTCAGTAGAGTCGGTTACAACCTCACCTAACATCTCGGCAAACTTAGCGGCATGCTCAGCCTCTTCAAAAGCTGCCTTTTCCCAGTAAAGACCGATTTCAGGGTAGCCCTCACGGTGTGCTACTCTTGCCATTGCAAGATACATACCGACCTCAGTACACTCACCCATAAAGTTGGCACGAAGTCCCTCAATGATTTCTTCGGGAACATCCTTTGTAATATTAACGATGTGCTCGGTTGCCCAGGATGTCTTTTCATCCTCAACTAACTCAACAAATTTTTCAGCAGGTTGCTTACACAAAGGACACTGTGCGGGAGGATTTTCACCCTCAACAATTTCACCGCAAACTGTACATTTCCATTTTTTCATTGTTATATCTCCTTTAATTAATATCTTTTTTTGTAGTATTATAACCACACGCTAATTTTAGCATATATAAATTTAATTTTCAACAGCAAAATTTCTGTTTTAACAACTTATTCATATGTTAATTTAGACCAAAATATAAAAAAGTGTTTCATATTATGAAACACTTTTTATACATTACAGAATAATGCAAATCAAACCACTGCAGCCTTCATTAATAACTCTTTCTAACGTCTCCTGTAAACGACCTCTTGCATCGTGCGGCATACGTGCAAGTTTTGTATGTAGTCCCTCGTTAACAAGCTCATGTAACGATTTTCCAAAAATATTCGAATCCCAAATTTTTGTCGGCTCTTCCTCAAATTCGTTTAGCAGATACATTATCAAGTCCTCTGATTGCTTTTCTGAACCGACTATTGGGCTGACTTCGGTTGTAATATCGGCCTTCATCATATGAATTGAAGGTGCAGATGCGCGTAATCTCACACCATAACGACCACCCTGCTTAACGATTTCAGGTTCCTCCAGGGTTAACTCATCAATCTCAGGCATAACTATTCCATATCCTGTTGCTTCAACCTCGTCGAGCGCATTTTTAAAGCGATAGTACTCCTTTTTGATGTTTGAAAACTCGATTATTTCCTTCATTAACTGCTGCTCGTTGTTTATATCAACACCGGTTGACTCTTTTAAAATATTATAGAAAAGCGAACGGTCAATATCTGCAACAACTGTGCCACTGCCCGAGCCTAATTCAACACTGTCAACCGAGCAATATGTCATATTATCACACTTTGATAATTTTTTTGAAAAAGCCTTAATATCAGACACCTTAGCAACATCTAGAGCAGAACTTAAAACAGAATTGTAAATGCTTTTCTGCAGCCAATGATTAGAATCAAGAGCAGTTATCCACATAGGTAATTTGATTTTCACTTCTTTAACCGGAAATTCATATAGGATTTCTGACATAATATCCAATATATCATTCTCCGAAAGTTCAAGACAGTTAATAGGCTTTACCGAAACGTCGTATTTGTCAGCAATTTGCTCAGCACATTCTATAGCTGATTCCGACTCAGGATACATACTGTTCATTAATACAACAAAAGGCTTATTAATGGACTTTAATTCTGAGATAACTCTCTCCTCAGCCTCGGCGTATTCATCTCGCGGAATATCACTGATGCTGCCGTCTGTAGTAATAACAAGTCCTATGGTTGAATGTTCAGTTATAACCTTTTTGGTGCCATATTCTGCTGCCATATTAAAAGGTACAGGGTCCTCAAACCACGGCGTCATAACCATTCTTGGGTTATCATCCTCAATATATCCCAATGAGCTTGGAACTATGTAACCGACACAGTCAATCAACCTTACATTCATTTTTACACTGTCATCTACGCTGATTTCAACACCTTTTTCAGGAACGAATTTCGGCTCGGTTGTCATTATTGTTCTGCCACCTGCAGATTGCGGCAGTTCGTCGGTTGCCCTTTCGCGACTGTATTCACTTTGTATATTGGGAATTACAAGGGTATCCATAAACTTTTTTATAAATGTGGATTTTCCGGTACGTACCGGCCCTACCACTCCAATATATATATCACCGCCGGTCCGCTTCGCAATATCGTTATAAAGATTTGAGCTTGTCATAAACATTCCTCCGCATTAATTTAGCTTTGCTAATGTTTATGATAAGCTCATAAAAAATATACCATATTTTGTTTACACACCATCTAAATTAAACTCAGGTATATATTCCTCGCTAGAACTTGTCAGTTCCTGAGTAAAAATGTTGCTGATTTTTGATTGTGAGGCAACCTCGAGAACCTTATTATGTTCACGTAAGGTAATTCTTCGGTTAATTTCTCTATAATCGGTTAAATCGCCATAAGGGGTAAATTGACTCATCAGGCTCAAAAAAGCCCAAGGAACGTTATTTTCAACCCATTTTATAACATTAATTGCATCATTTGTACCTTGCGGCATAATAAGGTGACGGATAATCAAGCCTTTTTGCATAATACCGTTTTGGTCAAGAATGTTTTCATTAAGTCTATTTGCACATTCTAAAATTGCTTTTTGGGCAACAGTCGGATAATCTTCGGCTTTGGAATACCTATTTGCCCTCTCGCTTGAGCAGTATTTAAGGTCCATTAAAAATATACTGACAAATCGAGATGCTTTATCAATATTACTTATCGTGTCATATCCACCGGAGTTATAAACAATGGGAATACTCGGCTTGTAAATTTCCAGAGCCTCAATAATTGCATCAAGATAATGTGTAGGATTTACGAGATTAATATTATGTGCACCTTTATTTTCCAACTCACGAAAAATATCTGCCAAACGTTGAATACTGATTTTTTTACCGAAGTTTTTATGAGAAATTTCAGTATTTTGACAAAAAACACAACCTAATGAACATCCGCTAAAAAATACTGTGCCGGAACCGTTAGTTCCGCTAATGCAAGGCTCTTCCCAGAAGTGTAAACCTGCACGTGCCACAACAGGTGCTTCAGGCATTTTACAATAACCTTTTCCTATATTCTCATTCCTTTCAGCATTACAATGCCGAGGACATAAGTTACATACCAAATTCCCTCACCTCTTTTACCTTAAAATTATATTCCTATGATAGATTTATTTCAAGTACGTTTTATGTTTTTTAACGGCTTTACAGTCTTAGCTCCGTAACTTATCAGAAAGGTTGCATTAGGTATTAGCATTGCCGAATTGAAAATGTCGGTTAATATCCAGGCTAAGCTATCGCTTAGCTTCAAAGACATAGGCACCAAACTAACGAATATTATGATGTATACCATCTTCGCACCCGGATTTAATGTTAAAAATTCAAGTGCCTTTATTCCGTAAAACGACCAGCCGACAATTGAGGCAAATGCAAAGCAACAAGCCGATATACAAAGCAATTTTATTCCGACGTTCCCGAAGGTGCTTTTAAAAATACCCACAATCAGTAAAAACGGGTCATTAAATTTACCGCTCAGATATAAAGGAGATGAAAGTACAGTTAAAGCCGTAAGCATACAAACTATAACTGTATCAATGAAAACCTCAATAATACCCCAACAGCCTTGAATGAATGGGTCAGGATTTTCGGCACTTGAATGTGCTATCGGAGAGCTGCCCATTCCGGCCTCGTGAGTAAAAAGACCTTTCATAACCCCAACACTGATTGCTCGAGATATTATAGCACCGCTGAAGCCGCCAAAAGCAGATTTAAAACCAAAAGCGCCTTTAAAAATTGAAAAGAAAGCAATTGGTACATTATTTATGTTATTAACAATAACAATTAGCAATGAAAATACATAAAAAAGAGACATTATTGGAACGAAAATTGCAGAAAAATTTTGGTATAACCTGTCTTTACCGGAAATTACAGATATTAAAAGAGGAATTAATATTAAAGTAATGTAAATTGGATTTATATCAAATCCGATTTTTGCAAAGCGATAAACTGCTTTTGATTGAATAATATTACCGGCCATAAACGATGCTAAAATGCAAACCAATGCAAATACAACTCCAAAGTATTTAAATATACCGTTGAGCTTATTCTTAAATATATACATTGGACCGCCAAAGCTTCTTTTACTGTCTAAAGTTTCCTTTACACAAATATATGTTTCGGTGAACTTTATAATCATTCCTGCAAAACCTGACAGCAGCATCCAAAAAACAGAACCTGCGCCTCCGATTATAACAGCTGAGGTTACACCGATTATATTACCTATTCCTATTGTACTGCCCAAGGCCAGAGCCATTGCCTTAAAGCCTTTTAAATCCTTACCTTGCAACAATTTTTTAAAGGTAACATTAAAAACGATTTTTAATCTTCTGAACTGAAAAAAACCCGAATTTACAGTTAATATTACACCGTTTATCAACAGCAATAACGCACAAAAAACCGATAACACACCCATTAAAAATCACCCGTACATATATATTATAAAGTACGGGTGATTATTTTAATTTTCTTTGGTTATCCCGGTCAATTCGTTAGAATTCTTTTCAATTTTTACCGGAACAGCAGAAATCGGCGCAGTATTATGCTTTACAACAACCTTATCATAATACTTTTTAAAAGTAACACGTCCGACAAACTTATAGTCACAGGCTTTACACAAAAAATCAGCCCTGAATCCATGACCTTTAAATGACCAAGAAGTCATTCTTAATGCATCATTACCGCACTTCTCACATTTAAATTCCATTTTTTTCTTGTTAACCAAAGGACTGTTTATATCACGGATAATGTAAGCCTTAAATGTAAGTCTCGAGTAATAGTCCGGTGCACTTGTGTCAATGATGTATGTATGCATACGCTCTTTATTATAAACCTTGCGAAGTATTTCGGCACACAATAAACTGTCATCAAGAGCACGGTGTAAATCAATTCCGTCAATTGCAATTCCAAGCATCAGTGCAGCATTTGAAACCGAAATCTGTGAAGTAATATTATGCTCAAGCATAATCATTTCATTTTGAACATACTTCTGTAAATCCAGATACTTACCGATAATCGGAACGGTGCTTATTCTTTTTCGCAACCTGAAATTTTCCAATAGAACGTACAAATCAGAATTACTCCATGTCATTGTTACGGCATCTGTACCAGCCCATTCACTGTAAAGTGAAACGGCCTGTTCAAAGGTCATACCCTGACTAAGCATTTCTTCGGTTGTAATATTCGTCAGTCGTTGAAATCTGCTACTCAATTTTTTAGAAAAAGTCGACTTTATTAGGACGGAAAATCTTGAAATTTCCTGCAAATTTTCATCTAACTTAACAGCACCGATTTCAATCAGTTCATTAATGCACTTACCGTTGATTTTACAGTACGGTGTGTGCCATTCATTATCAAGAATAATGTATTCCATTATTGCTTTCTCATTCTGCTTTCATATTTCATTCGGGTTTCCTTATCTAAAATCCTCTTTCTTAGACGTATTGAAGTAGGAGTAATTTCAACAAGTTCATCTGACTTAATAAATTCAAGCGACTGCTCCAGACTCATTATTGAAGGAGGTGTTAATTTTAATGCTTCATCAGAACCGGCAGCACGCATATTAGTTGCTGCTTTTTTCTTACAAACGTTGCAAACAATATCCTCATTTTTGGGATTTTCTCCGATAATCATACCCTCATAAACCGAAACACCCGGTCCGATAAACAACTTACCGCGGGATTGTGTGTTAAACAAACCGTATCCTGTAGATTCGCCGGTTTCGTGAACAATAATTGAACCGGTTAAACGGTTTTCTATATCTCCCTTATATTCTTCATATCCGTGGAAAATATGGTTCATAATACCGTTACCGTTTGTATCGGTCATAAACTGAGAACGATAACCGATAAGACCGCGGGCCGGAATCAGAAACTCCAGATGACTTAAACCTGTTTCACGTGTGCCCATATTCTGTAATTCAGCGTGGCGGGTGCCTAATCTTTCCATAACCGAGCCTACGTATTCTTCAGGAACTTCAATCATCAACAGTTCAATAGGCTCAAGCTTCTTACCATTGTTATCATATTTATAAATAACCTCCGGAGGAGAGACCTGAAACTCATAACCTTGACGTCTCATAGTTTCAATAAGTATTGACAAGTGCAGTTCACCTCGTCCGGAAACCTTGAAGGTATCGGCCGAATCGGTTTCCTCAACACGCATACTTACGTTTGTTTCAACTTCTTTAAAAAGACGGTCCCGAATATTACGCGAAGTAACAAATTTGCCCTCTTTTCCGGCAAAAGGTGAATTATTGACCATAAAATTCATTGATAATGTAGGTTCATCAATTTTAATAAAAGGTAACGGTTCAACGTGCTCAGGGTCACAAACGGTTTCACCTATATTTAGGTCGGCAATACCTGCAACCGATACCAATTCACCGAATTTTGCCTCATTTACTTCAACACGGCGAAGACCCTCAAATAAAAACAGTTTTGTAATTTTAACGTTTTTATGAGTACCGTCCTCACGGCAGAGAGCAACGTTCTGACCAACCCTGATTGAACCTCTTTCCACACGTCCAACGCCAATACGTCCGATATAATCGTCATAATCGATATTTGAAAAAAGTACCTGTGTAGGACCGTCCATTTCACCCTCAGGTGCAGGAATTTCATTAATAATAGCATCGTAAATAGGTTTTAAATCGGTTCCGATAACATCGGGGTCGGTTGAAGCATAACCATCACGTCCCGAAGCGTAAACAACAGGAAATTCAATCTGGTCATCATCGGCGCCGAGTTCAATAAATAAATCAAGAACCTCATCAATTACCTCTTTGGGACGAGCCATAGGACGGTCAATCTTATTGACAACGACGATTGCTTTTTTACCGAGTCCCAATGCCTTTTTGAGAACGAATCGGGTTTGAGGCATACAACCCTCAAATGCATCAACAAGCAGTATTACACCGTCAACCATCATTAAGATTCGCTCAACCTCTCCGCCGAAATCAGCGTGTCCGGGAGTGTCAACGATATTAATTTTAATATCACCGTACATAACACTTGTGTTCTTAGAAAGAATGGTTATTCCGCGTTCACGTTCCAGGTCACCTGAGTCCATAACACGTTCAACCACTTGTTCATTTTGACGAAAGGTACCGCTTTGTTTGAGCAGTTGGTCAACCAAAGTGGTCTTACCATGGTCAACGTGAGCAATTATTGCAACGTTTCTGATTTTTTCTGCTTTCGGCATACATTCAACTTCCCTTTTACTTAAAATCTTTTAAACTAATGAATTATATCATATTATTCTAACATTAACAAGGCATATTTTAGAGAAATTTCCCCAAAATATGCCCAATCACTCATAAAAATTTAATACATAAATAAAAATATAAAATTTTGTCTGATTTATAAAACGGTATTAGAATGTTATCTCATTATTAAGATGCAAGGAATAAATTACACATTCCTTAACCTCTGAAGAAAATATTTCAGATATTGCGTTTTTATAAATCTCAAGTTGGGTAAAATACCGTTCTTTTAAAATATCCATATCGCTGACGATATCGGTTTTAAAATCTAC
>JAZSCC010000189.1:0-3418 GCA_045602685.1 Acutalibacteraceae bacterium
ACCAACGAGAAGCCCTTACCCTCAATCTGATTTTGGAATGCCTTTTTAATAGCCTTTTTAGCGGCCAAAACGTTCTTGACATTGTTAACGGCAACACGCTGAATGAACTCAGGGCCATCCAAGGTCGAAAGCATCTCTGAAACCTTAATCGGATAACCTACGGTGTTAACATCACGTCCGTAGGGGGAAGTCTGTGTTACCTGACCGGGCAATGAGGTAGGAGCCATCTGTCCGCCGGTCATACCATAAATTGCATTATTAACAAAAATAACGGTGATATTCTCATTTCTTGCAGCTGCATGTACGGTTTCAGCCATACCGATAGAAGCCAAGTCGCCGTCACCCTGATATGTAAAGATTACGTTTTCAGGGAAGGTTCGCTTTAAACCGGTAGCAATAGCCGGAGCACGACCGTGTGCCGCCTCAACCATATCGCAAGCAAAATAATCATAAGCCATAACAGCACAGCCAACCGGCGCAACACCGATAGCGTTGCCCTCGCAACCAAGCTCGTCAATAGCCTCGGCTACTAATCTGTGAATAATACCGTGGGTGCAACCGGGACAGTAATGAAACGGTGCATCGGTCAAAGCATGCGGTTTTTTAAATACGATAGCCATTAACATTTACCTCCTGCTGCATTTTTAATAGCCTCCAAGACCTGCTCAGGAGTAGGAATCATACCGCCTGAACGGTTGCAGAGGGTTACCGGCTTCTTACACTCGGTAGCCAACTGAACATCCTCAATCATCTGGCCCATTGAAAGCTCAACCGAAATAAAGGCTTTAACCTTATCTGCGGCAGCTCTGAACGGCTTTTTGGGGAACGGCCAAAGGGTAATCGGTCTAATCATACCAACCTTGATACCCTGTTCACGAGCCATCATAATAGCGTTTTTGGAAACACGTGAAGCAATACCGAATGCGACAACGCAGATTTCGGCATCGTCCATCATAAATTCCTCATAAAGACACTCATTTTCCTCAATTTGTTTATATCTTTCAAAACGCTCGAAGTTAATCTTTTCCAAAGCCTCAGGCTTCAAATAAAGCGAATTAATAATATTATGCTTTCTTTTGCCCTTGGTTCCGGTAACTGCCCAATCCTTTTCCTTACAATAATCCTGGGGTTCGGGCAAAACTACAGGCTCCATCATCTGTCCCATAGTACCGTCGGCCAAAATCATAGCAGGAACACGGTATTTGTCTGACAAATCGAAGCACTTTGCAGTCATATCGGCCATTTCCTGAACCGAAGCAGGTGCCATAACAATCAGATGGTAATCACCGTGACCGCCACCCTTAGTTGCCTGGAAATAGTCGGCCTGCGAAGGCTGAATACCGCCTAATCCCGGACCGCCGCGCTGAACGTTTACTATAAGTGCCGGCAAATCTGCACCGGCGAGGTACGAAATACCCTCACCCTTAAGCGAAATACCGGGGCTTGAAGACGAGGTCATAACTCTATAACCTGTACCTGCAACGCCGTAAACCATATTGATAGCGGAAATTTCACTCTCTGCCTGCAAGAAGCAACCTCCGATTTTAGGCATACGTTTTGCCATATAAGCGGCAATTTCGGTCTGCGGAGTAATAGGATAACCGAAGTAATGACGGCAGCCGGCACGGATTGCGGCCTCAGCAATAGCCTCATTACCTTTCATCAATACCTTTTCAGACATATTAAACACCTCACTTTTCAACGGTAATAACACAATCAGGACACATAGTTGCACAGAATGCACAGCCTATACATTTTTCCTGGTCGGTCATTTCAGCCGGAGAATGTCCTTTCTTATTAATTTTTCCCTTGGCGATAGCAATAATGCCCTTAGGACATGCGTCTACACAGAGGCCACAGCCCTTACACAAATCATAATCAAATGTGACTTTAGCCATTTTTATATCCCCTTTATATCAAAATATTTATTTTGTAATTCAAGCGGTAGCACGCTTTCTAAATTTTCACTCAAAAGCGGTGCTACTTCTTTTTCGGCAGTTGTAAAAATTATCGGTAAGCCTGATAACGTCGATAACTTTTCTGCACTGGAAACGGTTGCTAAAATGTCATCAGCGGTTGTTTCCCAACCGATATTAGAGTTATTAGCAATAGCAGTAAACAAAATCCCCGCAGCAGCCTCAACCTCGCGCATAACCTCTAACGCCTCTTCAGGTGTAGTAGTTAACGGACGGTAAAAGTTTGCTACAAATACCATTTCATAATCATTTTCCTCTAAAATCGAGGGGGTGTAACGACCCAGCGCATATGCTCCTCGGTCGTCACCGCCAATATCTAAAACAGCATATTTTGACCTATCCTGCACCACGCGGTACATTTCCTGCGGGAGTGCCGGCAAATCAACGTTACTGTTGGCAAATTCGGGCGAAATCAACTCAATCCCATTGCTTTCCAACACATCTAAGCTGTCTTTAGTTCTGAAATACGGATTAACAATATCCATATCGGCAATAATTACGTCCTTGCCTTGATTTTTCAACCAGAGAGCGTAATTAACGGCGACATTTGTCTTTCCGCTGCCGTAATGTCCGGCAAAAAGTGTTACTCTTTTCATATCTTTTTAATTATAATTTATTACGCTGAATTTTTCCGCTAACAGTTTTGGGTAGTTCGTCACGGAAAACAACGATTCTAGGATATTTATAAGGTGCGGTACGATTCTTAACATAGGCTTGGATTTCCTTTTTAAGTTCATCTGTACCTTCAGTTCCTTTTGTCAAGACAATGCTTGCCTTAACAACCTGACCTCTTACCTCGTCCGGTGCGGCAGAAACACCGCATTCCAAAACGTACGGTAACTCCATAATAACGTTTTCGATTTCGAAAGGTCCAATGCGGTATCCGGAGGACTTGATAACATCATCTACACGTCCAACGTACCAGAAGTAACCGTCCTCATCACGCCAGGCGGTATCGCCGGTATGATAATAACCGTCATGCCAACATTCATCGGTCTTTTCTTTATCGTTATAGTAACCGCAGAACAATCCGCAAGGTATTTTTTTGGAAACATCAATACATATTTCGCCTGTTTCACCAACTGCAACCTCTTGTCCGTCGGCATCAAGCAGTTTTATATCATAAAGAGGTACCGGTTTACCCATCGAGCCAACCTTTGTTTTTGTTCCTGCAAGATTTGCCAAACAACATGTGGTTTCGGTCTGACCGAAGCCTTCCATAATCTGTAAGCCTGTTGACTTTTCAAACTGACGGAATACCTCAGGGTTAAGTGCTTCGCCCGCAGTAGTCATATGTTCAACCGAGGATAAATCATACTTACTTATATCCTCTTTAATTAACATACGTAACATAGTGGGCGGTGCACAGAAGGTTGTGATTTTATGCTTTGCAAACATAGGTAATAATTCGTGAGCATCAAAACGGTCAAAGTCATAAACAA
>JAZSCC010000190.1:0-2357 GCA_045602685.1 Acutalibacteraceae bacterium
AACGACATGGCTACGATCCGACTTAGGGAATACAACCGTGGAAAAGCAGGTTATTGTTAAACACGGTATACATTTCGCCCTTTTCGAAAAGAAAGGCAGCGTGCTTTTGGAGTTTCTCAGAACGCATAAATGCATTTTTAAGGTAATGCATTACCTGGGCTTCACCTTCGTTAAGTGTATACGGATTGTTCCAATCAACTGTAGGGAAGTCGGTGTCATTAAGAGCATATTGTTCGCCGTCTATTGTAATTGTACCTTGTTCAGGATTGATTTTTTCCAATAAAAGACGGTCATTCATATTAAATTCGGGGTTGCGCAGTATAGTTTGGCCCTCTAATTTGAATTGAATAATACTGATGGCTTTATGCATACGGGCGATGAGAATATCATCATCCTGCTTCAAAAAGTCGCCGTCAGAGTTGCCTTTTGGCATATAGCGGGAAACGTTACTGTTGCAGTATTGCTCGTTTGCGAAAAGTGAGAGAGGGCGCAGAGATATTCCGTAACCTATTTCAATTACATCAAGGTTTTTATAGGTTATAGAGTTATTCAGTACTGTGGCGATGCATGTGCGAGAGCCTGCGGCAGCACCCATCCACAAAACATCGTGGTTTCCCCACTGAATATCAAGCGAGGATTCTTTTCTTAATTCATCAATAATGATGTCAGCTCTTGCACCTCTGTCGAAAATGTCACCGACAATGTGTAAATGGTCAATTACAAGAGATTTTATTGCACTGCAAACAGCAACAATCAACTGTTCGGCAGAGCCTATGCGGATAACTGTTTCCAAAATGCTGTCATAATACTGAACTTTGTTGATTTCCTCGTTGCCGTTGTTTAACAGCTCATCAATAATATAGTCATATCCGTCGGACACACGTTTAAGGCATTTTCTGACCTTAGAACGGGTGTACTTACTGCTAACGGTACGGCATAAGAGTATAAGTCTTTGCAGAGTGATATAGTACCAATCGTTAAGATTTTCAATGTGCTCACGAAGTTCCCCAAGCTTTTCCTCAGGATAGTATATAAGCGTAGCCAATTCGGCGCGTTCTTTTGCGGTCACCGTTTTTGAAAACAACATATCAAGCTTGCGGCGTATAACACCTGAGGCGTTACGCCGAATGTGCAGGTAAGCCTCATGCTCTCCATGAATGTCGCTCATAAAATGTTCGGTGCCCTTGGGCAGATTTAAAATGGCATTAAGATTTATAATTTCATTTAAAACAGCCCGACGATTAGGGTAAGATTTCGAAAGCTCGGTAAGGTACTTTATATTTTCACAGGAAAACTCATTTGGCATATCAATCACCTCAAAAACATTATATCATTATTATAATGTTTTTACAATAAAAATAAAGTATGTGTTTCTTAAAATTAACATTTTTAAATAAAATATTCAGAGTAAAAAGGTTGGAATACGGTTTTTAATCCGGTTGACACGGAATCTAAAAGAAAGTATAATATTGTATTATATACGTTTATTGTAAGGAGAAGGATTTATGGTTTTCGGAGGCCTCCAAAAACTCACACTGCTTGATTTTCCGGGCGTTGTGTCGTGTATTGTGTTTACAAAGGGATGTAATTTTCTTTGCCCTTTCTGTCATAATGCACCGCTGGTGAATAAACTTAACGAGTCGGTCGAAATCACCGAGGATGAAATTCTTACCTTTTTGAAAAAACGTCAGGGGATACTGGAGGGCGTTTGTATTACCGGTGGCGAACCTTTAATGTATAACGAACTTAAGGACTTTATTATAAAGGTAAGAGAACTTGGCTATAAGGTTAAGCTTGATACTAACGGTTCATACCCCGAAAGACTGAAGGCACTTGTCAAGTCAGGACTTGTGGATTATGTTGCAATGGATATTAAAAATTCATTTTCAAAATATTACCTTACTGCAGGTACCGACCGATTTGATATTAAGGATATTGAGGAGAGCATAGACTTTCTTTTAAGCGGACAAGTACCGTATGAGTTTCGGACCACTGTGACATCTGAACTCCATACCGTTAGTGATATTGAACTCATCGCTGAAAGAATAAGCGGTGCGGACAAGTATTTTATTCAAAATTTTTCTGATTCGGGTAATATTGTGGGCAAGAATCAGTCTCCGGTAGACAGTAATACGATGGAAAAAATGTGTGAAACGGCAGCAAAATACACTAAATATTGCAAAAAAAGATAAAAAACATCAATATATTGTGTTTTTACTATTGACAAACCACAAAATGCATTGTATAATTGACTCAATCAGTTTAAAAGAAGGAGATTTGAATTATGTATAACGTAATTAAAAGAGACGGAAAGACAGTCGCTTTTGACCTTTCCAAAATTTCCACCGCAATTACTC
>JAZSCC010000191.1:0-2540 GCA_045602685.1 Acutalibacteraceae bacterium
GGATGATATGGAATTAGCTTGGGATATGATAAAATACATTATTAATCATGTAATGTCCAAATGTTCTCAGGAACTTGAGTTTTTAAATAATTTCGTTGATAAAACGTTGCTTGAAAGACTGAACACTCTGGCGAAATCTGATTATCAAAAGGTCACCTATACTGAGGCAGTTGAACTTTTAAAGCAATCGGGTGAGGAATTTAAGTATCCGGTAGAGTGGGGAAGCGATTTGCAGACCGAACACGAAAGATATTTAACCGAAAAAATTTTCAAAAAACCCGTGTTTGTTATTGATTACCCTAAGGAAATCAAATCTTTTTATATGCGAATGAACGATGACGGGAAAACTGTTGCTGCTATGGATTTACTCGTGCCCGGAGTTGGTGAAATCATCGGTGGAAGTCAGCGTGAGGAACGTATAGACGTTCTTTTAAAGCGTATGAATGAATGCGGTTTGAGTCAAGAGGACTATTGGTGGTATTTAAATCTGCGCCGTTATGGCGGTACACGTCACTCAGGGTTCGGCTTGGGATTTGAAAGAATAGTTATGTATCTTACGGGAGTTTCAAATATACGTGACGTAATTCCTTATCCGAGAACGGTTGGAAATGCTGAATATTAATAAAAATGAACGGTCTGAAATACTACCCTGCAAAGCTGGGTGTAGTTTCAGACCGTTTGTTTTTAAAATGTTACAACTTGATTTTCGGGTGCTGAGGTCATAGTGTACTCAATAACCTTTAATACCGGTCCTGTACTGCGGTACGCTTTATGCTTTTCTATTGAAACGGTAGCGGTAACATTAAGCCAATCTGCAGTTTTTAGTTGAGTGCAGGATTGCTTCGTTTCGGCAATAATTCCGCCATACTGTATATCATCAGCACAACAGGTCATAATGTGCCGGCCTGCAATAAAGCAGTTGTTGGGCATTTTATTTTCTCTTGCAATAATTGCCTTGAATTTTACGGTTTTACCGTGGTATTTATTCATATCCTCGTTTAAGTCACGGTAAAAAATGCCGTAGTCATTGTCTGCAATTTTTATAACAGGTGCATCTATATCGTATGGCAGAGGGTCCTCAATGGTATCCTGCTCAGTGCTGCCGTCGGTATATTCGTAAACTATGGCACTGCGGTTTGATACGCCACGAGCAATTTTGTGCAACGGCATTTTGTCGGTTGACTCGGTGCAACGGTTGAAAATGACAAGTTCGGCAGATTTGAGCTTATCGACGACTAAAGAACGCATATTGGCGTTATAGTTTTCAAATGTGGTACTGTCAGCAAAAAACATTTCCTGATAAACCGACCATTTCTCAGGCATATTGTCATAAAGCTTATCAAGTGTCCACATACCGTTATACTCTATAATAACCCGTTGGCTATTCGTTTCCTTGAGCCAACCGTTCAAAAGCTCCTCAGATAATTCATCAGGGGAATCAACGGTACGAATAAAAACATTTTTGCCGGAAAACCTTGAGGGAACAAATTCTTCTTCGCCTTCCTCACAAATAATAAGTAATGTTTTTTCACCCGCGTTAAAACGCTTGTCTTCAAGCGTTTCCTGAATGAATTTTGTTTTGCCCGACTCTAAAAAGCCGGTAAAAAGGTATACGGGAATTTCCATATCAATTACCTCTTAAACTCTGAAAAGTTCTGCAATTTTTTCTTCATTAATTTCTGAACCTATAATGCAAAGTCTGCCGATAATTTCGGCCGAACCTAATCTTACGTCAGGCTCACCGGGAACATAATCGAAGTGAATCCACTGTCCGTCTGCCCCCATAACAATACCTTTGGCACGAAGAATTATTCCGTAATTTGCTTCATCTTGAAGTTGTTTTAAATTGTAAGTGATTTCAGATACTGTGTATTTATTGGTTGTTTCCTTACCGAAAGAGGTAAATACTTCATCAGCATGGTGATGATGCTCGTGCTCGTGACAGTCACAATGCTCATCGTGGTGATGGTGATGCTCGTGCTCGTGGCAGTCGCAATGCTCATCGTGGTGATGATGATACTCGTGCTCGTGACAGTCACAATGCTCATCGTGGTGATGATGATGCTCGTGCTCGTGACAGTCACAATGCTCATCGTGGTGATGATGTTCATGTTCGTGGCAGTCACAATGTTCGTCGTGGTGATGAAGGTGGTGTTCAGCCTCGTGTGCTAATTTTTCAAGCTCGATGTTAAGTGTGTTTTTCTGCTCCATCGCCTCTAAAATAGCGGCACCGGTAATGTCTGACCAAGGAGTTGTAATAATTGTTGCATCAGTGTTGTGTTCGCGCAAAAGCTCAACACACACCTTCAACTTTTCCTCGGAAATATTATCGGTATGACTTAATATAATTGAGCTTGCATGTTCAATCTGGTTATTGAAGAATTCTCCGAAGTTCTTCATATACATTTTGCATTTATTGGCATCGACAACGGTTGCAAAAATGTTTAACTGAATATCATCAGAGTCAATGTTTTGAACTGCTCGGATTACATCACTTAACTTTCCAACGCCTGACGGTTCAATCAAAATACGGTCAGGGG
>JAZSCC010000192.1:0-3418 GCA_045602685.1 Acutalibacteraceae bacterium
GATGCCGTTCACGAGAAGTTTGACGAGCGTTTTGAGGGCAAAGAGGCTAAATTGGATGAAATTATGTACCTCGTTCAAAAACATGTTGTCCGTGAGTGGTTAAAGACCGAACATAAGCGTGTCGACGGTCGTGGCATTGACGATATTCGTCCTTTGGACGCTAAGGTTGGTTTGCTTCCCAGAGTTCATGGCTCGGGTATGTTCACCCGCGGTCAGACTCAGGTTTTATCGGTTACTACTTTGGCACCCGTCAGCGAGGCACAAAAGTTAGACGGTCTTGATGAAGAAACCGAAAAGAGATATATCCATCACTATAATTTCCCGTCATATTCTGTCGGTGAAACTAAACCCTCTCGTGGTCCCGGACGCCGTGAAATCGGTCACGGTGCTTTGGCAGAGCGTGCATTGTTGCCGGTTATTCCGACGGTTGATGAGTTCCCGTATACTATCCGCGTAGTATCTGAAGTTCTTTCTTCTAACGGTTCCACCTCTCAGGGTTCAATTTGCGGTTCTACCTTGTCACTTATGGCTGCCGGTGTTCCCATTAAGGCTCCGGTTGCAGGTATTTCTTGCGGTCTTATTACCGGTGATGACGGTGTTAAGGGTGACTTTATGACCATGGTTGACATTCAGGGCTTAGAGGACTTCTATGGTGATATGGACTTTAAGGTTGCCGGCACCAAAAAGGGTATTACTGCCATTCAGATGGACCTTAAGGTACATGGACTTACTCCCGAAATTATTAAAGAGGCTTTCAAAAAGACTCATGATGCAAGAATTAACATCTTGGATGAGGTCATGCTTCCTTGTATTGCAGAGCCGAGAGCTGAACTTTCGAAATATGCTCCAAAAATGCTTACCATGTCTATTAATCCCGAAAAAATCGGTGATGTTATCGGTAAACAGGGCAAGGTTATTCAGAAGTTGCAGGAGCTTTATGAGTGCGTAATAAACATTGAGGAAGACGGACGTGTATTTATTGCTACTCTTGATACTGAGAAGGGCAATGCTGTTATGGATGTCATTGAGATTATTGCCGAAGGTCCTGAGGTGGGTGCTTTTTATCAGGGTACCGTAACAAGAATTATGGACTTTGGTGCATTTGTTGAAATTGCTCCCGGTGTTGAAGGCCTTGTACACGTAAGCAAACTCGACGTTAAGCGTGTAGAAAAGGTTGAGGACGTTGTTACTGTTGGTGACATCATTAAGGTTAAGGTTACCGAAATCGATGACCGTGACCGTGTAAATCTTTCTCGTCGTGACGCCTTGGTCGAGCTCGATGGTATGACCGTTGAGGAAAGTGCCGATGAAGAGCGTCGCCCGAAGCGTGACGGTAACCGCCGTGGTTTTAAGGGCAGAAGATAAGCAAACATAGTTTAAAATTTTTATCGCCTGCTATCAGCAGGCGGTCTTTTTTACGATTGATTGCATTAAAGAAAGTGGTGTTGAGAAAGAAAGTTTTAAAATAAAGAAAAAAATCAAAATTTTTGAAATTTACTATTGATTTTTTACAAGAACTGTGTTAATATACTATGGCAGTTCCGAAAAGGAACCATGTGCGTTGATAGCTCAGCTGGATAGAGTGACTGGCTACGAACCAGTAGGTCGGGGGTTCGAGTCCCTCTCAGCGCACCAATTAAAAGGCATACCCATTTGGGTATGCCTTTTTATTTTAGTATTATTAAATATTTACAACTCGCTCCAATATTTTCGGTCTAGGCTTCTGAACTGTATCGCTTGGGCGATGTGGGTAGCACCTATGGTCTCTTTTCCGTCAAGGTCAGCAACCGTGCGGGCAATCTTTAAAATTCGGTCGTAAGACCTGGCGGACATCCCTAAGGTGTCAAATGCGTTTTTCAGTATTTTGTTTGCCGATTCATCTAATTTACAGTATTTTTGCATCAAATTCGAGGTCAATCTTGCATTGCAGGTGATGGTAGTGCCTTTGTAGCGCTTGTTCTGAATGTCACGGGCTTTTTCTACCCGCTTTTTTATTTCGGCAGAGGTTTCACCGTCGCGTTTGCCGGTTAATTCCTCATATTCTACTGCCGGTACTTCAATATGTATGTCAAGTCGGTCAAGCATAGGTCCGGAAATCTTGCCCAAATATCGTTTTACGGCTTGTTGTGAGCATATGCAGCTCTTTCTCGGGTGACCGATAAAACCGCAGGGGCAGGGGTTCATTGCGGCAACAAGCGAAAACTCGCAAGGGTATGTAAGCCTGCCGTTAGCACGTGAAATTGTAACTTGACCGTCTTCAATCGGCGAACGCAGAACCTCCATCGCCTGACGGGAAAATTCCGGAAATTCATCTAAAAACAGTACGCCGTTATGTGCCATTGAAACCTCACCCGGACGAGGCACGATGCCGCCGCCTGAAAGACCTGCAGCTGAAACGGTGTGGTGAGGTGCTCTGAACGGGCGGTTTATTATCAGCGGAATATCCTTAGGTAATGCGCCGGCAACCGAATGAATTTTAGTGGTCTCAATTGATTCGTCAAAGGTCATCGATGGCAAAATTGAGGGTAAACGCTTGGCTAACATACTTTTACCTGAGCCGGGAGGCCCTATCATCAGTACATTATGTCCGCCGGCTGCGGCAATCTCCAAAGCCCTTTTAGCAGCGGCTTGTCCTTTAACATCGGCAAAATCAAGGGTAGTTTTGCTGATAGCTGTAATATCGGGCGATATAGCAGGCGTAATCAGTTTTTCATTCTGTAAATGTGCAATCAATTGCTTAATATTATCAATGGGGTATATTTCAATTCCCTCGACAACCGAGGCCTCATAAGCATCAGAACTTGGTACGAAAAACTTTTTAATACCGTTGCGTTTTGCCTCAATAGTCATTGATAACAGACCGTTTATATGCCTGAGTTCACCGTCTAAGGACAATTCGCCGATAAAGGCACATTCGTTTAAATCGCATTTGGCCATAAGTTGTCCGGAGGCGTTAAGTATTGACAAAAGTGACGGTAAATCGTACATCGAGCCGGCTTTTTTAATATCGGCAGGTGCTAAATTAACCGTAATTTTGGTTGTTGGGAACTTAAAACCGCTATTTTTTAAAGCTGAGCGCACACGGTCGCGTGACTCTTTTACAGCGGTATCGGGCAGACCGACTATGTCGAAAGCCGGAAAACTATTGGAAATATCGGCTTCCACCTCAACCATATAAGCATCAACACCAAAAACACCGGTGCTATGTAATCTTGTAAACATGATTATACCCTCTGAAAATACGTGATTTTGAAAAATCCGGTGCTTGTAAATTCCTCAAAGCACCGGATTAATATTATCTTTTGTTAACCGTGGCTGTTGTTTGAGCCAATGGTAACTGTTGTTGTGTAGTAACGGCCGTTACGGTAAATTTTTGCCGTAACCTTAGTACCGGGTTTACACTTGTCTAAAACATCTA